>VXTA01000185.1 GCA_009837685.1 Chloroflexota bacterium
GCTAAGGGAGCACCATTCGCAATCTGAGACGCGAGTTTTTCGACTTCAGCGTCCAAATCCTCATCCGCAACCACCGCGGTTACCAGACCGAACCTCACCGCATCACCAACATCAATAATCCGCCCCGATAGCACCAGATACTTAACCGCCGGTAGCCCAGCCACCGCGATCATCCTCCGCAATTCGTCCCAACCTGCCGTTAGTCCCAAGCGATTAACCGGCACCCCAAATCTGGAACCCTTCGTCGCTATCCGAATATCCGTAGCCGCCGCAAGCTCCAAACCGCCTCCAACGCAGAATCCTTGGATCGCAGAAATAGTAGGGCAACGCAACCGCTCAACTCGATCCAACGCCGACTCGAACGCTTTAGCGTATCGTGCCGCGGACACCGAATCATATCGATGCTCATCAAAATCCTTGATGTCCGCACCCGCCGAAAACGCTTCATCACCCGCACCTCGAAAAACTACGCACCGAACTGCTACATCATCTTCCAAATCATCCAAAATCCCCACCAAATTTCGCCACATCTCATAAGAAATCGCGTTGCGTTGGTCTGGCCGGTTGAATGTGATCGTTGCTACGGAGCCTGCGTTGTCTACGAGTATCTGTTCGTTCATTGTGTCGGATCGTACTGAATCACCAAACGCGAATCGAGGGCGCTATCTGAACAAGATAACGCCCTCGATGACTCGCCGTCATTCCGGCGAAAGCCGGAATCCATAGAGACGTCTAAGCTCTCAAGCCGACTACTGCGCCTTCGAGACGTTCAAGATCTCGAGCAGGAAGCCAGCCCACAAGCTGTACGGCGCGACGTACGGGTTGCTGTTCGTCGCAAAACCACGCCAGTAGGTGTTGTTGAACGTCACAACGTGCCGCTCCTCAGCCAGCGTGATCTCGATCACATCGTCCAAGAAGATGTCCAACGCCCGGTTGGCGAGATCCATGTACTGCGGATCGTCCGTCGAAGGCAGAACCGAGTCCATCTCGTCGATGATGGCGTCGAACTCAGGGTTGTTGTACTGGCTGTTCGCCCAGATGTAAGAGTTCTGTTCGCCTTGCGTCGGCGAGCTGAACTTGCTGTGGTAGTGCTGCATCGTGCCGTGCGGCTCGCGTGAGCTACCACAGTGCACCAGAATCCACATGTCAGCCAGACCAGTCCGGACCTCGGCCCAGAGCGGAGCGGTGTCAGGATCGTGCAGCACGAACGTCACGTCGAAACCAGCGTCTTGCATCTGCTTCTCAACTACTGGGCCCATCGGCTTCAGCCAACCAGGAACGTGGAGGTCCATGGCGAGTTCCTCGCCGTCCTTCTCCCAGTAACCGCCGCTGCCCATTGTGTAGCCAGCTGCTGCCATGTGCGACTCAACCTCGGCTTGGCCCTGACTTTCCCAGTCATACTTGGCGATGATGTCAGCCTGCGCATCTTCATAGGCCTTCAATCCGCCATACGTCGAGTATGGAACCGAACGCGTGACTGTCGAGTTCTCATACGCCAGCGCCACTAACTGATCGCGATCCACCGCGGCCTGCACCGCGCGTCGGGCGTTGACATCCGACATCGGGCCGTACTGCGTGTTCACGCCGAGCGTGTACATGCAGGCATCGGCAGCGCCGTAAGACGGGCCGTCGGTGTCCCAAGAGATGATGTTCTTGTTGCGGTTGTGCGCCGTCACGAACACACCCGGCTGCATGATGGAGCCTGTATCGAACTCATTGTTGATCATGCGAGCGACCATCGTGTCAGCAGACCCCGGCGGGATGTAAGCGATGCGAAGTGGCTCAGGTAGCTCTTTGAAGCCAACCTTGGCTGCCCACCAGTTGTCGTTACGGTCGAAGATCTGACCTTGGCTGTCGGCTCGAGTAGCGACGAACGGACCAGTTCCAACCGGCCAACCCTTGTCGAGATCGAAGTTCGGGAACTCAAGCGGGTCTTGACCTTCCCAGATGTGCTTCGGCAGGATCGGAAGGTGAATCTCCGAGTTCTCCTGGAAGTAGAAGTAGAAGAATCGAGCATTCGGCTTGTTGTAGTTGATACGGAAGTTGCGGTCATCGATGATCTCAACATCCTTCACCCACTCTTGAATGTCGCCCGCGAACACCATGTCCGGGTTCGCCATCAAAAGCTCGATCGTGAACTTCACGTCTTCCGTGGTGAACGGCATGCCGTCCGACCACTCGATGCCTTCACGCAGCGTAACGTTCACACCCATGAAGTCATCATCGACCTCGCTGCTCTCGGCGAGCCATGGAATCACTTCACCTTCGTTGTGGTTGTACAGGTACAGGAACTCGTAGATCGTCTTGTTCAGGATTCCACGAACTCGACCTAGACCACCGAGCGAGTAGGGGTTCATGTTGTCAGGATCGCGCCATTCAGTCGCGCCTGGCCCGAAACCAGTAATCACGAACGTGTCTTCACGCTCGATCGGGCCTCGCGGAGCGGCAGTGGCAGTAACTTCGACCTGGACCTCTTTCTCGACGACCCTCTCAACCTCGACCGTCTGGACGACCGTCTCGCCTTGAACGACGACCTCTTTGACGGTTTCAACGGTGACTTGAATCTCAACCGGAACTTCCTTCTCGACAACGACCGTCTGGACGACCGTCTCGGTGCCACCGCACGCCACCGCAGTCATCGCAGCGGCGACGAGTGAACTCACCACCACTAGCCACAACGCGGAGCGCATATCGCGTATCTTTTGCATTCTCATTCTGCTCCTAGAGCTAGATTTCAACTTATGTCGGCGCTCGCTTAAGCGTGAACCGATAACCACGAATCACCCCGAGCCAAGCGCGAAGACATCTTGCGGAAAAGTCCGCACGAATGCGCATAATCTACATCAAATCCCAAACCGAGTCAATCTCACCCGCCACATTTCCCGCATCGAGGGGTATGAGCGGTGCGGCACTGGGGTCCTCAGATCGCGGGGGAATGTCCT
>VXTA01000249.1 GCA_009837685.1 Chloroflexota bacterium
TTGAAGTGCTACCGTTTATTTAGACCACAATTTCGTAAAGTTAAGACAAGTTTTGTCGTTGAAATTCGAGAGGTGTCAAATACGCTAACGCTGAATGCGGGCGTTTCTGGTTATACACCTGTGTGATAAAATGTCCAATGCGTTCTCTCGCTTCATGGATGTCCTGATAGTCGTTGAGGTGAACTTCTTCTTCCTTGAGCGTTCGGATCAACCTTTCAGCGTATCCGTTCTCCCAAGGACATCCTCTGTGAGCGACTGAAATCTGAATACCGTGTGCTTTGAGTCTTGAGAGATAAGCACTTGAAAGATACTGTACGCCTTGATCGGAGTGATGAATCTCCGGAACCCTGTCGTCTAAAGCTTGCTCTAAGGGTTCCAACGTCAGAGATTGCGTCAAATGTTGACTGAGTTTCCACCCCCTAATCATGCGGGTGAAGACATCCATGAGCAGAGCGACATAGATGAAGCGGTGCTTGAGGTGGACGTAGGTGATATCGCCCACCCAGACCTGATCGCATCGACAGACCTCAAGCGTCTTGAGGTGATTCCGCCAGGGCTGTGGACCATCAATGGAGCGGGTCGTTTGACAGACACGTTTGACGGAAGCCGACAGGTTCTCTTCTTTCATCAAGCGGGCGACGCGTTTATACCCAACGGTGTGTCCTTCAGCCACCAACACCTTTGTGATACGTCTATACCCGTAGGTCGGATACGCCGCCGCTAACCGTTGTATTTCGGATCGCAGGATTTCTTGAGAAGCGTCGATTCTCGGTTGATAATAGAAGGTGCTCTTGTTGAAACCCAGCACTTCACAAATTTGCCGCATGGAATACTCTTTGCGCAACGTCTCAACGACGTGTCGCTGTTGAGATGGATTCAATCCAACAACGTCAATGCTTTTTTTTGAATTTCCAGTGCCAGCGTCAACCGGCCAACGAGTTGCTCAAGTTGAGCAATCCGCTCGGTCGACTCGGTAGCCGGCTTATCCGTAGAAGTAAACAAAGATGTGAAATTTCCAACAGCTTGCTGCTTCCACTTTGAGAGTTGATCTTGGCTCAGATTATGGCGACGGCAAAGTTCTGCTTGCGAACTTTCACCGAGGAGTGCCTCAAGCACGACTTCAGCTTTAAACTCAGGGGTAAATCTTCTTCGTTTCGCCATCGGAATGCTCCTTTCAAGTAGATTGTCATTATAGCACAATCTTGGTTTAGAGGGTGGTCTAAATTTCCGGTGGCAGTACACTTTCTCTGCTATAGCACTTTCGCTGTTATAGTCGGGGTCAACGGCTTCATACGCAGCGACAAGCAACTTTCCGGGAAAAGAGAGCTGTTCAGCAAAGATTTCCGAAGTCGTGAAAATGCGTGAGACGTTATTTACGACACCCTCACTGATAATCACGTCTGGGTTGCTATCTTCTATGAATTTACCCAAAGGGTTCGCATGGTTAGGGTGTTTTCGGTCTCCAATTTCTCGCATAGCACCTTGCATAGTCTTTACGTCACCAGTCTCGCCATTCAGTGACAACCCGTAAAGCGTTTCACCGTCGGCTTCGCTGATTTGTCCGGTCGTCAGGGCAAGGATATTCATTTTTTTACTCCTTCTGTGTTTTGTTTGGTATACCATTTTTACAACAGATAATTCTATCATGCTACCATGTATATCAGCATAAAGTCAACTGTTATCACGTTCTACGGCATTTTCAGCGTCAAAATTGGCGATTATGGAATTAAATACAGATACAAGGTAATCGCCTTGTATCTCATGGGCGCGGGCGTTATGCACAGTAACGGTCAGATAAGGTTCGTCAAAATCCAAAGTGTTCTGCACTTCCCAAGTGTTATCGCCTTTCGGAATCACCTTTAAATCCAAACGCTCTTTAGGTATAGTGGAAGCCGTGCCGATAGGTGCGTAAAAATTGCCTCTCTGCACATTTCCTTTTGGTTTATTTCGCATATTATTTTCCTTGACACTAAATCATGAGTATGGATAAAATACTTGGTAATTAGAGAACGGTATAGCCTATCACTCCTTATTAACTCTAATGAAAAGGGGGTAAACGCTATGCCTAAACATAGTCCCAAGACCTACGTCACCACACGGAAAGTCTATAAAGGGAAAATCAGAGTAAGAAAACGCACTATACGCATTACGCGTAAAGAAACGAAAAACACCTAAAAGGCAATAACATTCAAACCAAAGAGGCTATGCCGTTCAATAGTCATGATACGATTGTTTCAAGTAGAATGTCAATAAAAAAATGGGGTAGGCACTTAATGTCCTACCCCAAAATTGAATAAGGAGTATTATATGAACAAGCCAAATCCAAGTCTTGGAGTTAAAATGGACGCTTATATTATCTTGCTTCATTTGCGTTCACGAGGCTGGATAACAACGTCAGAGATATGGAGACTGCTTGGTTGGGATCAGTTTCTTATCGGAATGGCGATACGTAGAATTGGACATATTAACGCAATGACCGAGTATCTCTCGGAAAAGTGGAACGAGGGTATACCTAAAATCAACGTTTTTGTCCTTACAAGGAAATATGAATGCACGGATTATATTTGCAAGAATGTTTTTGGCACGGAGGGCAGAAACAAACAGCCAAGTGCTAAACAGCTTGCTAAATACGGTGCGAAGATTGCTGTGTATCCTAAATGGGATAAAATTGTGGAAATCTTTAGGCGGGACGCATTTGAAGTACCAGAATGAAAATTACGTCTGCTGACGCAACAGAGGCGCGGCTTGCTGAATCACAAACCGCTTTAGAGGCTGCAATTGCTGAAGCAGAAAAAAAGAGAACACGTGAGGAACAGAGGGTAGCAGATCAAGGGGCAAAGATTCAGCACATTTTGCCTAAAAACGCATGAACGTGAAACGGGGTAGGTGCTAATG
>VXTA01000255.1 GCA_009837685.1 Chloroflexota bacterium
GAGTAAGGATGCTGATCAAAAAGATGGTCGATCTTTGCGTTGAATGGGGTTAACTCAATGCCCCGCATATTCCGGTAAGTACCGTCTACTATCAGCCCGGCGCGTTCGATTGCTACTAGCGCTGACGGGGAATGTTCCTCGACAAGTTGATTCGCGAAGTTCGCAGATTCGAAATGATTGGTAATCGGAAACTCGATCACTTCGTCTTCCGTGATCGTTCGGACGACTTCGGAGGAAAATTCATCCGTCACGTATTTGACGTCGTTTCCGAGCTTGGCAAGCGCGTTGCCGATGGCTACAGCCCCCGGAGGGCCATCAGTCTCTGTCTGCTCAGCGGCAATGATGTAAAAGCCCGTCACGATGAAGATCGTGCCTGGATGATCAAGCAGTAAGTCTGCACACGACTCCATATACCCGTCGGGCATGTGCGGCTTAAGAGCGGTCATGCCGCGCATGTCCTCTTGGAGGACTATGTCTTCGATTTGAGCAAACGCGTCGTTGTTGGGCATTGAATGAATTCTGCTTTCGTTGGTTGATTCCGGATTGTTGGGCCTACATCACTGCCAAATCTTCGTCGTGCATATCGGTTACGAACATATATCCGGGCGAGTGAGTAATCATGAGTTCTGGTTTGGACGCCATAGCGACGGCTTGGGGAGTGACGCCGCAAGCCCAGAACATCGAAACGTCGTCGTCGGACTGCGGGTCCCAAGCGTCACCGAAGTCGGGATTCGAGAGGTCGTTGATTCCGATTTCGGTTGGATCACCGATGTGAACCGGTGCGCCGTGGACGGCGGGGAATCTTGAGGTGGCCTGCACTGCCCTGACGACCTTCTCACGCGGCACCCAGCGATGAGTCACGACCATTGGTCCGCCGAAAGGCCCGGCGGGAGCGGTCATGATATTGGTTTTGTACATCGCGACGTTTTTGTCGGTCCCGTAGTACGGGAGATGAACCCCGTTTCGGATGAGGGCGTGTTCGAAGGTGAAGCTGCAACCGAGGAGGAATGTGACGAGGTCTCCGCGCCAATGGTCAGAGAGGTCGTTTGGTTCGTCTACGAGTTCTCCGTATCGATAAACGCGGTATTGCGGGACATCGCTACGGATGTCGGAACCAGGGGCTGACAGGACAGCTTCGGTCTGGCCTGCTTCAAGGACTTCGATAACCGGGCAGGGTTTCGGGTTGCGCTGGCAGAAAACCAGGAACTCGAATGCGAGGTCTTTGGGCAAGATGGCGACGTTGGTCTGGACGATGTCCGGCGCGGCGCCGGAAGTGGGTTGCGCGAACTCACCGCTCCTCGAAGCCATGCGAACATCCTTGCCACTCATCGTCGTAGTGTCCATCATCGTTGCGATCATGTTGAATCTCCGTCGCAAAGCACTGTCATGGGTTACTCATTTGGATAAAGTCTATTCCCAACGTGGCAACGGTGTGCGATGCGGTGAGCATTTCACAGAAGTTGCGTTTGTATTGGAGGACGAACATGTCGCTGAAGGTTGGGTTGGCTGGTTACGGCAGACGAGGACGCGGACACATCCGAGCCATCAACGAGATAGAGACGGCGCGTATTACCTCGATTTCCGATCCGCTTGATGCGGCTCGTGATGCGGCAGTCAATGAGATGAACGATGTATCGGTCTACGCATCGGTCGGTGAGATGGTCGATTCCGGCGATGTGGACGCGGTGATTGTTGCGGCGCCCGCACATCTGAACAGTGTTGTTGCGATCGACGCTGTGGAACGTGGTGTTCCGGTGTTGATTGAAAAACCTCCAGCGCTTTCATTGGAAGGTGTCATCAAATTGCGCGAGGCAGCGGAACGGAGTGGATCAAAGGTGATGGTCGCATTCAATCGCCGGTTCAATCCGCTGATCCGTGCGGCGATCGATGTGATCCGAGAATCGGGCCAATTACGGCAGATCGTCGCTGAGTTCCACAAAGACATTCATGATTTCACCGATGATCCGCGGTATTCGCCCACCATATTCGATTTGATGCTTCTGGAGTCGCCAATTCACTCCGTCGATATTGTGACTCACATGGCCGACGCGGCGGTCTCATCAACCGGCGCGATAGTGAAACGAACAACAAGCCCGTATCGAGATGTCCATGCGGCGCTGATCGAGTTCGAGAACGAGGTAGTGTGCCAATTCACCGCCGCGTATACCGCTGGTGGCAGATTGGAACGCTACGAACTGCACGGCGACTACGTCTCGGTCTATCTCGAAGGCGTAAACCAAGGATGGGTGTTACGCGGTGGGGAACGGAGCGAACTCGAAGTGCCGGAAAAGTACGAGAACGACGGAGTTGCGCAGACACGTTGCTTTGTCGAGAGTGTTCTCAGCGGGGCGAACTACCCGGAGCCAGCGGCGACTCTTGAGACTTCGATTGCGACGTTACAGTTGTGTGAAGATATCCTAGGTACTGAAGGCTGAGTCGAACATCGTGTGAAGAAAACCAGTTATGACTACTGCTGAACAATACAGATCGACATCAATGCTTCTTTACGACCAAGCGCTGGTCGAATTGGAAGCGGGTGATTTGATTCAAGCCTCTGAGAAACTTTGGGGTGCCGCGGCGCAGGCGTTGAAGTCCGTGGCTGAACGGCGCGGTTGGAAACAAAACTCGCACGCGCAGTTCTACAACATCATGGCCGAAATTGAGAGCGAATCGCAATCACCTAGTCTTCGTCGAGATTTTGGAAGCGCCGCCGAGTTGCATACTAATTTCTACGAGAACTGGTTGGACGAAGACCAGATCCGGCGCCGGGCCGAGGATGTTCGCCATTTCGTTGAAGAGTTGAACGGAATGAGTTAGCGGTCGCTCCTAGATGTAGACGCGTGCCGACGACTCTCTCTTGGTACGGATTAAGCGACATGAAGATAACGCGCGT
>VXTA01000123.1 GCA_009837685.1 Chloroflexota bacterium
AACACCAACGGCGCGAGGGTGTTGTTTTCTCGCCCACGGATGACTGCACCCATCATCGAGAGCGGCTTGATGATCCTACCCATCGGTCTCGATTGCAGGGAACTGTCGCCGGTCATAGTCGCCTTGAAGTCGCGACCCGCTAGGATGCCTGACATCAAACGCATCGTAGTGCCGCTGTTCCCAGCATCCAACACGTCTTCGGCTTCACGCAGCCCGTTGGTACCCGCACCATCTACGACCAAAGTGTCGCCTGAACCGTCATCGCTAGAGCTGCGCTCGATGTTGACACCGAGGGCGCGCATGATGCCCATCGTCGATGTGCAGTCGTCACCGGGCGAGAAGTTTTTGATTGTTGCTTGGCCTTCAGCGATCGAGTTCAGCATCACCGCTCGATGAGACACTGATTTGTCACCGGGAGCGATGATTTCCCCGGCTAATCTGCGGGGCCCACTAACCGTTAAATCCATGTTCCATCAACTTTTTGCACGGTCGAATGCGGTCAATCGTCACAGCTTGCGACGGTCGTACTTGGTCGGGTCGTCCTTATCCTTAGACCCGCGGAATGCTCTCATTATGAAACCGCCCATCAGCATCGAAGCAGTTGCCTCTCCACTGCTTGGCATTCGTTCAGGTTGTTGCTGACTCGTCGGTGGTGGCGGTTGGATGCCAAGGTCTAGTCGTAGCCGGTTCTCCCAAGCGTTAACGAGCATGTCCGCCAACGGGCCGTCCGGATCTTCGACCTCTTCATCGTTTTCCAGCACGCGTTTGATGCCGGCGATCTTCAGGTTGATCTGATCAAGCCAGTAGATCAGCATGTCGCGGTTGGTGGATGCCATGCCATTGACCCATGCCGGATCGTTGGCCATTGGTTGGCTCATCGAAACGAAATCTTTGCCGACGAACTTGCTGATCTCGTGCCAAGAGGGAGAATCAGCGGCGGCGTTAAGCGCGGCAGCGGCGACGAATGCAGGTACACCCTCGACCGCAGCCGAAAAGCTGTCGTGCTCGTCGGGGTCCATGAACAGTGGTCGCGCACCGAGATCGGTACAGATCTCTTGGACATCGCGAATCGCCGATGGTCGGCTCCTCGGATGTGGGATGATCGCGTAGGGAGCCTGCGTGAACAGATACGGAGATGGTTCGTCACGTCCGGTGGCGTCTGCTTTCACAAGCGGGTGCCCACCGACGAATGAGGCGTGCTGGGGCAGGATGTCCTCAGCCCAGCGGAGTATCGAACGTTTAGTGCTGCATGTGTCGGTGATCGTCACGTTCTCGGAGACGTATGGCGCGATGTTCTCCAAAATCTCGTACGCCCGCGTCACGGGCAGCGAGATAATCACCACATCGGCGTCTCGAACGGCAGTGTCGAGGTTCCATTCCGCGCTATCGACCGCTCCAATCTTCTCCGCCTGCGCGTGGATGTCCTGATCTGGGTCGTACCCAACAACACGATATTTCCTGGCGTGCTCGGCGCGCAGGCCTAGGCCGATTGAAGCGCCGATCTGACTGACTCCGAGTAAAGTTACCTGTTTCATGATGGTCTCTTAGCCTATTGCATTGCTGCCTTTGTGTGAACGCGTTGCCCAGCTCGTGGATTCAACCTTAATTCCGAGACTCCTCACCTTCGTCGGGATTGCGGGTTCGCAGAAATTCGTCGAGTTCGTCGATAAGTGCAGCCGGCTCCGGATCATCAGCAACCTCTAGCTCAGAGTCGTATCGTTCCTCGAGCGTCTCGACATATTCGACGGCCTTTGGGGTGTTTTGTAGGGCGTAATCGACTCGCGTCCTGAAATCCTCGGCTTCCTCTTGGAGAGCGTCTGTTCCGACGGTCAAGTTGGCGAACCGTTGGATCTCTTCCACGATGGCAAGGGTAATCGCCGGGTTTTGTGCGCCTTGCAGGTAGCGCGGGGCATGCCCCCAGATGGAGGCCGACATTATGCCGCGCCGGGCGAATGTGTCCATGGTGGCGGAGGTCATGCCCGAAGGTCCTTCGTAGTTCGGGCGTGCGTAGTTGACGTGCTGGTAGCGAGGTCCTAGATTGTCGTGAATCGTAGTGCTCATCACGACCGCTGATCGGGTATGAGGCACCTCGTCGAGCAGAGCGCCTACGGTGACCAGCATTTCTACGTTCATGGCATTGGCGACATCTGCTACGAGCGATGTGTAAGTCCGCCACTTGAGGTGAGGTTCGGTTCCGATGAAGAAAACCACATCTGGCAGATCGTCACTGTCAGTTTTCAGATAGAAGAACTCGTTCTTGGGCCAGATCAAGCGGCGTCCGCCGTCGGGTGCGTTCTCCACGAACGGTCGCTCTTCGGTGAAGATGTAGAACTCTTCGGAGTCGATTTCAGCGAACTTTTTCGTGTCAAGCTGCTGGGTCAGATGATGGAGTGCACGAGTAGCCGATTCACCAGCGTCGGACCAGCCGGACCACGCCGCAATCATGAGGGCGTTGTTCAGGTCGGGCTGCTCAGCGATCAGCAACTGCTCGCTCAAAGTGTTTGCTCCATCGATTCGAGTGAGATTTCGGGCTTCAAAGTTGGTGCAAGTCTAGCATTCGCCGGTATTGAATTACCGATTAAGGTCCGGCGAGCGAAATTGTGCGTGTTTCTGTAGGAAGCAGTGGAGCCAACGGTGGGGATCGAACCCACGACCTGCAGTTTACGAAACTGCTGCTCTACCACTGAGCTACGTTGGCAACAATAGAGGCGCGGAACGGCGGCGCTTCGCAGATTCAATGTTAATTCAGACGTTTTGTTAAACCCCGATCCGTTCGTCATCGGGGATCGTTCTTCGCTCACTCTCCACCTCATCGAACCAGTTTTCTAGATCGTTCAGCAGTTTTGCCCCGCGCTGCGGATGTTCGTCCCATAGATCGTTCTCTTCCAAGG
>VXTA01000167.1 GCA_009837685.1 Chloroflexota bacterium
GCAAGCTAAGGAACTACCGCGCACCTGAAGACCGCGAAAATCTCGACTCCGAAGAGCGTCGCGAGTTCTTCCGTGAAGGTGCATATCCGTACCAGCGCAAAATCAGCCTCGACGCCTACTACGAGCACAAGTTCCCCCTTCAAATCGAGCTCGTTAAGATGCAGAACTGGGTGCGTGAGACCGGCGAGAAAGTAGTGATCGTGTTCGAAGGGCGTGACGCCGCCGGAAAAGGCGGCACAATACGTCGATTCATGGAGCACCTCAACCCCAGAGCCGCAAAAGTCATCGCACTCGAAAAACCCACACCAACAGAATCTGGAGAGTGGTATTTCCAGCGCTACGTCCAACACCTCCCAACCTCAGGCGAGATCACACTATTCGACCGGTCATGGTACAACCGCGCCGGAGTCGAAAAGGTCATGGGATTCTGCACCGAAGAGGAATACGACAGATTCCTGATTGACACACCCTTGATCGAGGAGATGTGGGCAAATTCCGGCATCCGAATCATCAAGCTCTACTTCTCTGTAAGCCGCGTCGAGCAGGAACGCCGGTTCAAACGCCGCCAGCGCGACCCGTTGAAACAGTGGAAGCTCAGCCCCGTCGATCTCGCGTCATATCACCGCTGGGACGAGTACACCACCGCCAAGACGGCGATGTTCTACCATACCCACACCGATTTCGCCCCCTGGTACGTCATCAAATCCGACGACAAGATGAGGGCGCGCATCAACTCCATTCGCCACGTCCTGAACCTACTGCCGTACCACGGCAAAGACGATAACGTCGTCTACGACACCGACCCTTGGATCATCGCCAGCGCAGAGGAAGTCTTCGACGTCAAAGGCAAATCCAGCTACGGGATCAGCGAAAACGGTCAAGCGCCCACCAGCGAACTCGCCTCGGTATCGGCCTAGCTGATAGCCCCTACTGCGCCGTAAACCCGCCGTCGATCACCAGACAGGCACCCGTCACAAACGAGGCCTCGTCCGAGGCTAGGAACAGCACCGCGCGCGCAATCTCGATCGGTTGCGCAAACCGACCTATCGGATGCAACGCCACGATCCGGTCATACAACTCCGGGTTCTCCCACGTCCCGCGCGTCATCTCCGTATGCGTAAATCCGGGGCATACAGCGTTGACCCGAATATTCTGCTTAGCGAGTCCAAGTGCCATATCCCGCGTCGCGTTCACAACGCCACCTTTGGAGTGTGGATAGGGGTTGAAACCGTCAGTGATGAAATCCGGGTAGCCGATCAGGCCCCGTATCGAAGCAATGTTCACAACCGCGCCGCTGCCCTGCTCCTTCATCTGCTCAACCGCGTGGCGAGCCATCAACACCGTGCCTTTCAGGTTGACATCGATCACGAACTGCCAACGCTCCTCGTAGGTCATATCCAATGCGCGCCTCGAACCGACTCCCGCGCTGTTCACCAGAACATCGACTCGCCCAAACTCATCCACCGTCGCGTCAATCGCTGCCGCGCAACCGTCGTTATCAGTCACGTCAACCGCCGTTGCCATCGCCGAAACTCCAGCCTCACGTATCTCACCTGCGACACGCTCCGCGCCTTCTGCATTTAAATCCGCAATCGCAACCGTAGCCCCTTCATCTGCGAACAGCTTCGCACTCGCCTCGCCGATCCCGCTACCGCCACCAGTGATCAACGCCACCTTGCCTTCTAATCGCCCCAAACCAGTCGCTCCCGTCATCTGTGTCTGTTCCATCATCAATTGACTCTCCTCCTATCCCGCCGTGTACCCGCCGTCTACAGGCAGGCACGAAGCTGTTACGAACGAAGATTCGTCTGAAGCCAGATACAACGCCGCATAGGCAATCTCAATCGGCTCGCCAAGCCTCCCCATCGGATGCAAGGACTCCAGATGCAACCGCGTGTCGTCGTCATCAGTCAACGACTTGGTCAACGCCGTATACGTAAAACCCGGACACAGCGCATTCACCCTGACACCCCGCTTGGCGAACGCCACTCCCATATCCCGCGTCATCTGAACTACACCACCCTTCGAATGCGGGTACGGATTGAATCCATCGCTCATCCCGGTCGAGTACCCGACCAAACCGATGATCGACGCCAAGTTCACAATCGAACCATAGCCAGCAGGAAGCATCACCTCCGATGCCGCGTGAGACATCAACATGCTGCCCTTCAGATTCACATCAATCACCCAGTCCCACTTCTCCTCGAAGTCCCACTCCAACGGCGCCTTCCGAGGCGTCACCCCAGCGCTGTTGACCAGCACATCCAATCCCCCGCACCGATCAACACCCTTCCCAACCAAGTACTCGCACCGCTCCCGCTTAGTGACATCCACCGCACTCGCGGCAGCCGATCCACCGCGCCCAGTGACTCGATCCGCAACCTCCTGTGCCGCGTCCACTTCCAAATCAGCGCAGAACACATTCGCCCCCTCTGCACTGAACAGCTCAGCACACGCCGCACCGATACCTGAACCCGCGCCCGTTATCAACGCCGTCCTATCATCAAGTCTGCCCATGTTTGCTCCAATGCTCGATGCGTAATCAGCGATAGTAAGTTTACGTCCAAACAGCACCAAACGATACAATCTCTATCGCCAACCATGACCACCTCGCGTCGCAGACATCGCTCACGTCCGGTTCATCCCGAAGAACCAGAGCAACCCATATCGGAACCAGTTCAGTCCGAGGCCCAAGTCGAGACGCATCGCGAGCCAGAACCCAAATCCGTAACCATCGAATCCCTCGGACTCGAGTTCGCTGGACCTCTAAGGCGCATCTACGCCTTCGCTGTGGACATCGGGTTGCTTTTGATGCTCAAATTCATCATCGATTCTGCTTCCGGTCAGATCGGATTCAATCTTGATCCCCGCCGCAGCATCTTCGAAG
>VXTA01000129.1 GCA_009837685.1 Chloroflexota bacterium
CAACTACGGAAGGGTAGTGCATTACTTCGATGAAGAGGTACGCGTTCTACCGGCAGAAGACGCTCGCCTACTCGCCGCAGTCCTCGAAATGGGCATCTCAGCAGACGACCTCGACGAGTTGAACCCAGAAGCCGACCGGACGATGCGACGGCTCGAAGAACTCGGCGTCCCGCTCGAAGACCTCGCCGAACTGACCGCATCCCAAGTCGTCGCGCTCCGCAGACTGGCGCGTCTGGGGCTCACTGACGAGCAGATCCACTTGATCGATACCGAGATGTTGGACGCCCTGGCGAAGCTGATGGTGCAGGGCGTAGGCACTGAAGACATCTCCCAGCTGTCGCAGTCCGACATCGCGCTAATCAACAAGGCGCGATCCGCAGGTATAGATCTCGACGAACTCGGCAACGTCGGCACGGATTGGCTGGCATTCATCCGCGCATCCAGACAACAAGGCATAGACCCCCAGACATTGGCAGGCGTCGACAGCGACGCCATAGGCGCGTTGGAGCGCGCCCGCGAACGCGGCATAGAAATCGGAGACATAGACGCACTGAGTGCCGACGAGTTGGATTTGGTGAAGAAGATGCGCACGAAGCGAGCGGAAAACCCAGCATCCTTCGAGCACCTTCTAGGCATGATCGACCTAATGTAGCCGCAACCTCCAATTAGTGCTGCACCAATGAAAAGCGGCTGGGCCGCCTGTCGTAGAATTGTTGGAGTCGGAAACGCCAGAACTTGGGAGAGATCGGCATTGCCCATCGCAGGATTTTCGTTTAAGCGCGTCGAAAAGAGCCGCGGCAGAATCGCTGCCGCCAGCCTAATCGTCCTACTGATCGCATCGATATTGATCGCAGGCTGCACCGAAGTGCCGAACCCCACCGCGACACCAGTGGCGTTCGATCCCACACCAGCCGCCCCCGGCACTCGCGATCTAGTCCTCGCAGGCGCATCAGCCGCCGACATCGCCGCATTCGCCGCCGAACCGGTCGTGCTTCCAGAAGGCGACGCCAGCAACGGCGAAGCACTCCACACATCCCTCGGCTGTGCCGCCTGCCACTCCGTCGGCGACGACGTCATCGTCGGACCCGGCTGGAAAGGCCTCTACACCCGCGCCGGCGAACGCACCGATCTCGAAGCCGAAGACTACCTCGTCCAATCCATCACCAAACCCTCGAAATTCATCGCCGAAGGCTTCACTAACGTAATGCCAGCCTTCGACTACCTCTCCGACCAAGAGCTAGCCGACCTAATAGCCTTCGTCAAAGCCAACGAGTAAACCTCCTCACCCTCGCACAGTGCAGGGGCAAGATAGAGTGCCTGAAACTCCGTCCCCTTCGCGCAGCGTAAGGGGACGCGTAGAAGCGCAGCGACTACGCAGGGGATGCCCCCGGGGCGGCAGTATCCCCTCTTCCTTGATGAGATCATTGCAAAGCCGTGCAAGGTGGTAACACGTTTCCCCTCTCCCTCGATGGGAGAGGGTCAGGGTGAGGGTGATCGGGTGGACAAAGGGAAGGGGTACGGTAAAACACCACTGACACAATCCTCAAACACCACCTCGAACCTCCCGCATCTCCGTCCCGAAAAGTTTTGCAAACGTCTCTTGATGGGAGAAGGTCAAGGTGAGGGTGAAAACGCCCGTCATCCTGCCCGACAAATCAACGCCGCCTGATACCCCGCAGAAAACCCAGCGACGATATTCACCACTGAAACCCCCGGCGAGCACGAGTTCAGCATCGTCAGCATCGCCGAAAAACCCTCCAACCCGGTCCCATAACCATTACTCGTAGGCACTGCAATTACCGGCGCTTCGACAAGCCCGCCGACAACGCTCGGCAACGCACCATCCATACCCGCAACCACCACAATCGCCCGCGCCGCCTGCAGCACATCTTTATGCGCCAACAATCGGTGAATACCCGCCACACCGACATCGTTGATCCGTCGTACGTCGCATAGCATCAACTTCGCCACAATCTCCGCCTCGTCTGCAACCGCCATATCAGCCGTGCCGGCAGACACGACGACCAACCCCTTGTGTTCCGGCTTCAAGCCCCGATCGTCGGCCCATATCGCCCCGCAACTCTCGATGAAATTGGCGGTCGGAATTACCGCCTTGACAACTTCCGCGCCAACCGCATCAGACCGCGTTACAAGCACCATCCCCGAAGCATCGTAGATCCGTTTCGCAATCTCCGCGATGTGCTCCGGTGTCTTGCCCTGACCCATCACCACCTCCGGAAAACCAGTCCTCCGCTCCCGATCAAGATCAACCGTGGCGAACCCCATCTCCGCACTCGGCACTTCTCCAACCGGCTCGGATTGGGAAATTTCGCTAGGTTCGGAGGGCATTGCGCTGCTTTCAGAGTTCAGTTGCGATTGAACTGGAGTTGAACTTAAAGAAGATATTTACCACGCTGTATCATTACAGCGAAGAAATAACGAGTCCCGTTGGACGATTTTCGATGTCGATCACAACGTGATTCTAGAATTTGCGGGTCTAGCAGACTCGCTGGGAAAGAGACTAGATTTCTGGATTGGTCGGAATGAAGATTACTTGCATACAGGAAAATTTGGCACGCGGACTGCGAGTGGTGAACCGAGCGGTGCCGTCGAGAGCAACGCTGCCCATCACTCAGAACATCCTGATCGAGGCTGAGGACGCGCGAGTAAAACTCTCGGCAACCGATCTCGAGCTCTCCATCACCACATGGGTCGGCGCACAGATCGAAGCCACCGGGGCCATAACTCTGCCAGCCCGAACCCTCATCGACACCATCAGCAGCTTCGACATGGGTCGCGTCGAACTTGAAGTCACCGACGAACCCTACGGCGCACACATCCAGACGACCACCCAGAGTGGCAGCGGTCCCGC
>VXTA01000002.1 GCA_009837685.1 Chloroflexota bacterium
GATCCCGCTGTCAAGACGCTCGGCGATATTTTCGGCTGTGCCTCCGCCCAGGAATGCGACGCCGTTTTCTTCGCAAGCCTTTTGGACGCGTTCACTAGCCTCCTGCACACGTGGGTCGAAAGGCGTGTGCGGCGCGCCGCGGTCAACGCCATAGGACATGTGCAAGTCCCCAGGGCCGCACTCGGCGAAGGTGAGTCCGGGCACTGCGAGTATTGTCTCAATGTTGGTAACGCCGCGCACGGATTCGACTTTGATACCGAGCATCAATTCGCCCTCTGGATTCAGTGGGTAAGGGTCAGCCTTGGCGATGTATTCAGGGTTGTCGAGCCCCCATATCTGTGCGGCTCCGGGTTCAGAACCTACGCCGCGAGTTCCCCGATTGAGGCCGTAGCCGACACCGTTTGCGGCGCGTGGGTAACGGCAAGACTCGACGAAAGCTCGGACGGCGTCGGGTGTCTCCGCTTGGCAGAGAAGGATGCCGTGGACACCGCGTGCGAGGATCTGTCGGAACTGCCACGCGTTGTAGCGGATTGTGTCTTCCGTCGAGCCGTCGACCGGTGCTTCGACGATGACCGTGGGAGTGCGATGGCCGCTGTTAGTGGGACCGCCGGCGACCAGACCTTCCATGTAGTGCTGCAACCCGCCGAGATCGAATGGGCCGTGCTCCATGCCGACGTTGATGTAGTCCGCCCACGTGTGAGCGTCCTTCATTCCCTGCTCGTGTGTCAGAATTGCGCCGGTGTGACCGCCGGTATAGTAGACCGGTTGGTCTTGTGAGAGCAGTTCGACAGCCCTGTTAACCCGTTTGGCAGACATTTATCTCGACTCCTTGCTGTGCGAAAAGAACCTCTAGCGTCAGCTCCTTGAGCGAGAACGACGATGGCTCCGATATTCAACCCATGAGTTTACACTTTGAGCATGGTGAACCAAGCGACATTGCAAGAGTTGGATGAGGCGCTCCAACACATTCTGGCGTCGCCTGCCGACGAAGGGCGTCTAGAGATGATCTCGGCGAGGCCGAGCGTCGGAGTGCGGGAGCTGTTAGAGGTCGGTGAGCTTGATGCCGAATGTGGACTTGTCGGCGACAACTGGTTGGACCGAGGAAGCAACAGCACTCCGGACGGAACGGCCAACCCCGAAGCCCAATTGACGTTGATTAACACGCGCTTGATCGATGTCGTGGCCGGGGGCAAGACGCGCTGGCAACTAGCAGGCGACCAACTCTTCGTGGACATCGACTTGAGCCACGACAACCTTTCTCCCGGAGCGCTTCTCAGCATTGGATCAGCGATCATCGAGCTTACGGCGGCGCCACACACTGGCTGCGTGAAGTTCGCGTCGCGTTTTGGCCATGACGCATTGAGGTTTGTGAGTGGGCCGGAGGCGATGCAACAGCGAAGGCGCGGAGCTAACGCGAAGATAATTCAACCCGGCAGAATCCGCGTTGGCGATGTAGTTCGTAAGGTCGAGGCCTAGCAACATTTAGGGATCATTCAATAGTTGACTGTTACAAAAACCGAATCACTCTCTAAAGACATCGTCATCCAAGTCCGCGACCTCCGCAAAAGCTACAACGGATTGGTCGCAGTCGACGGCATCTCGTTCGAGGTCCATCATGGCGAGATCTTCGGCATGTTGGGTCCCAATGGCGCGGGCAAGACGACGACGGTCGAGATTCTCGAGGGCTTGCGCGATCTCGACAGCGGCGAGGCATATATCAACGGTTTGGATGTGACCAAGGACTCGAAGCGCGTCAAGGGAATGATCGGAGTCCAGTTACAGCAGAACGCGTATTTCGACAACTTGAATCTGCGTGAAACGTTTGAGCATTTCCCCACTCTTTACGATTCCGACATGTCACCTGAGGAGGCGTTGGAGAAGGTGGATCTCGCGGAGCGCGCGAAATCGCAGTACCGGCACCTTTCCGGTGGACAGAAACAGCGGTTGTCGATCGCGGTTGCGCTCGTAAACGATCCGGTGGCGATGTTTCTCGATGAGCCAACAACCGGCCTCGATCCCCAAGCCCGCCGGAACATGTGGGACCTGATCGACGGTCTACGATCCGAAGGTATGGCGATCATGCTTACGACGCACTACATGGAGGAGGCGGAGGTTCTGTGCGACCGGGTGGCAGTGATCGACCACGGCAATGTCGTTGCCATCGACACGCCGCAGGCTCTAATCGAACAGCTGAAATCGCGTGGTGCCGAATCGGTACGGAAGGACGGAGTGCTGACATTGGAAGACGTGTTTATCGACTTGACAGGCAGGAGCCATGTCGAGTAAGAATAGGCGCGTAAATCCCATGTCATCCGAGTTCGATCCGTGTTTCGCCATAGGGTATTTTCTCTTTGTTGGGTTGCTGATTTGGTGCGTGTGTGCTTTCGTAAAACGTACTCCTCACAACCCGTCCTCCACACGCCATTCTGAAAATAGCAGCGACACCCTTTCTTACCCAGATCATGATTGGGAGGCGGAAATGGAGAACGTGTACCAATACGGACTGGGGCGCGAAACGTGCGCGTTGTGCGATACGTCCCTTCTGATAATGGTTGCTTATCCAGAGGAACGATGCGATGCGTTCAAACTGTGCGGCGAGTCGCATGACGCGTTCCAACGCAAAGTGTGCTATGAGAACGGCTATAAGAATCTGAATAAACCAACGGACAGACTGATTGGTCAACCCCATTTGGAACATATGCCAGACTGTCTCGTCGCGGAGGTTATCAGACGAGAATTTCCCGAAGATATCGAAACGTTGATCGCTGGCAATGATCCCATGGGTAACCTGGTGCCGCCGAACGATTCAGAAGTTCCGTTAACCAAATGTATGTCAGCACACTTAAAGAC
>VXTA01000042.1 GCA_009837685.1 Chloroflexota bacterium
GAATCCGGTAATGCCAGGCCGGCCGGTCGAGCACCAGCCGCACCACCGTCTCGGCGTACTGCTCGGACGGGGTCTCCTCCCATGAAGGGCCCTCGAACCAGGGAGTGTCCGCCGGCAGGTTCTGGGCCGCCAGGAACGCCGCTCGAAGCTGGGCGTGGTCGGAGCAGGCATGCTCGAGGTGGTGCGCCAACTCATGGACCAGTGAGTGGCGCAGGTGCCCGGCGGTCGCCGGGATCTTCAGCACCACCCTGGCCTGTTGTGGAAGGTAGAAGGCCCGCGACCCTTCCAGGTTCCAGTCTCCCTCCAGGGTCACCACGCCCATGCAGTCCGACTGGTTGGGGAAGACCGCCAGGAACTCCTCCCAGACATCTTGGCTCAGAGTCTGCAGGTCGGCGGGGGTACCCTCGGGAAACCCCAGCGAAGGGGACGGGGTCCCGCATGAGGGGATCAGGGCCAATGCCAGCCCGGCAGCCAGAAGACGGAAGAGACCTGACTTCCCTTGCGTTAATCTCTGGGAGGTTGACACGTTCAGCACCGACTCTATAGACGACCTACGCCAATGATTACCGCAGACCTGTACAAGCGACTGATCGACCTCCGCGCCCATGCGCCGCACAAGGCTTTGGAGCTTGCCCGGAGTCGTCGACGCCGACCCCTTCTTGCTCCTTACGACGAGTTGAGTGGCGGGACCTCCAACGGCACCCGACTGTTTCTGGTGGCAGCCGACCACCCTGCCCGCGGGGCTATCGGCGTGGGCGGGGATCCGATGCGCATGGCCGACCGCCGGGACCTTCTCTCCCGGCTGAGCACTGCCCTATCCCATCCTGGAGTGGACGGTCTGTTGGCCACTCCCGATATCGTCGAGGACCTGCTGTTTCTGGGATCGCTGACCGGATCGTCGCTCTTGGACGACAAGGTGGTGTTCGGTTCAATGAACCGGGGCGGCCTCAGTGGGTCCGCGTGGGAGTTGGACGATCCCATCACCGCCTACCACACGGGTGGTCTCTTCAAGATGAATCTTGACGGGGGGAAACTCCTGCTTCGAATCGATCGCGATGACCCCAACAGCCTGAAGACCATTTACCAATGCGCCCGGGCGATCCGGGTGATCACCACCCAGAAGTCTCCCCTTGCGGTGATGGTTGAACCCCTACCCGCCTATCGGGACGAGGACGGAGCGCTCAAGATCGACACCAGCCCTGAAGCACTGATCGGAGTGATCGCCATTGCCTCCGGGCTAGGGCCCTCCAGCGCCTACACCTGGTTGAAGCTCCCTCCTCCCGCCTCCGATCCCCACAGGGTGTTCGCCGCCTCCTCCCTGCCGGTCCTGCTCCTAGGAGGAGACCCGGGCGACAGGGGCGACGAGCTTCTGGCCTCCTGGTCCGAAGCGATGGAGGCGCCGACAGTCAGGGGACTGGTGGCCGGGCGCAGCCTGATCTACCCCGCCGACGACGATGTGGAGGGCTGGGTCGACAGGGCGGCGCGGATAGTGCACCCCGACCTCTAGGCGCCCGAAGATGGCTGGCGACGCAACTTCCCTGTTCCGGCCGGCAGGGTCCCTGGCGGACGGCGCCGATCCGATCCGGCTCACTCCCGAGGAGGCGGGGTGGGACTGGTGCGGCCTGGCGGTTATCGAACTGGTCGCGGGACAGAGGCGCCGGATCGAGTTGGGAGAAGCCGAAGCGGCGGTTGTCCCTCTCGGGGGCTCATGTCATGTGGAGACTCCCGACTCGGCATTCGAGTTGGAGGGGCGGACCAACGTGTTCTCCGGCCTCACCGACCTGTGCTTCCTCCCCCGAGGATCGACGATGACGATTTCCTCATCCGGCGGCGGCCGCTTCTGCGTGGCCACCTCCCGGGCCACCAAGGCCACCGAGCCTCGCTATTACCCGGCCTCCGGGGTGAGGGTGGACCTGCGGGGCGCCGGCCAGGCCACCCGCCAGATCCACAACCTCTTGACCGCCGACGTTCCGGGTCCCGACAAGCTGCTGGTGGTGGAGGTGCTCACTCCCTCGGGAAACTGGTCGTCCTACCCTCCCCACAAGCACGACGAACTGGCCGAGGGCGAGACCCCGCTGGAAGAGATCTACTACTTCGAGATCGACGGGCCCGGGGGCTTCGGGTTCCACCGCACTTACACGCTGGACTCAGAAATCGATGAGACCGTGACCGTCCGGAGCGGCGATCTATTCCTGGTGCCGAGGGGATACCACGGGCCATGCGTGGCCGCCCCCGGTCATCACATGTACTACCTGAACGTGATGGCCGGACCCCAGCCCGGACGGGATTGGCTGATATGCACCGATCCGGCATACGAGTGGCTCTGGCAGGCTTGGGAGACCGAGCCCACCGACCCTCGCCTTCCTCTCTATTAGTCGGTCCTACCCGAGCTCAGATCCTCTTCTCAGGGCGAACCAGACCGGAATTCGTTCACTTCGTCCAGGGTCGGGAAAGCCGTGGAGCACCCAGGACGACTCACGGTTATGGCTCCGCAGGCGTTGGCGAAGCTCACCGATTCGGCCCAGTCCTGTCCGGTCATACGGCTGTAGATCAACCCGGATGCAAAGGAATCCCCGGCGCCCACCGTGTTAACGATCTCCGCCGGGTAACCCGAGATTTCCTGGCGGGTCCCGTCGGAGTGAAACAGCCAGGTGGGCTCCGCCCCTCGCTTGAGGACGACTGTCGAGGGACCGCCCGCCCGGAAGGCCAGATCGGACACTAACTCCTCGGTAGCGGAGAGTTGCGAAGATGTCAGGGGGCCGTGGGTGAGGACGGGGCCCGGGTCGGGCGCCAGCGCACCCCACAGTTCCTCGTAGGTGCCGATCACCACCTCGACGCGGGCCATGGCG
>VXTA01000118.1 GCA_009837685.1 Chloroflexota bacterium
GGCATCGCCATCGCTGCCGTCATTTGCCGTCTCCTCCAGTCGGTGATGATGAGCGGCGGCCGGATGTCCTCCACCTGACGCCCCGACCGCCGCCCCGTTTCCGGCCGACCTCAATCTCTCGACGGCGGTGAGCCCGTTGGATGAAGCAGACGGCACTACCTGAATTCGTAGCGAGCGGTGGATTGTCCGAAGGAGTCGGCAAGTGTGGTGTGTCAATGGCAAACGAAAATCCGGCATTTCTGGCAAATGAAAATCCAACAGTTCCGGCGTGAGGTGGTTCCCCCAGGCTCGGTGCTGGGGTGTTGGACTTGGTGGAGCTGTGGGTAACCGGCTTTGCTTTAGTGCGCGGGACCACCGGCCCCGTCGAAAACCGCAGCTATTTTTCGGCTGCGGAAAGCGTATGGAAGAGCGGAGACAAGACGATTAGCGGCGGCTCGGCGCTTTGCCCTCAAGCTCGTCGCGATGCTCCTCTATCTGCGCGGCCAGCCGGGGAAGCCCCTTCGCCGTCAGGTCGCGAACGAATCCCGACGGCGTGAAGGACGGATTGCTGTACACTTCCCGAAGGGAGCGAAGCACACTAAGCGCTTCGGAGGGATAGAAGTCAAAAGTCGCAGACAGAAACCCGTCGGCGTCGATTGCCTCGATATCGAATTGCGCGAGAACCTCAGTCGGAAAGTCGGCCAGATTGTCGGTGACGATGTACTGTGCGCCGCAGCGGATCGCCGCTGCCAGGATGTGGCGGTCGTCGGCATCCGGAAGTGCGAGCTCAGTGATTAGCGGCTCGTATCCGGTGACCAGAGCCTCCGGAAAATGCTCGTGCATGGCATGGCGCTGGGAGCGGACACTCGGTTCAAGATGCGGCTTCTGTTCGAGGAGGTTTAGTGTCCACTCGTCGAGAATTTGTTCAGTCCATCGCGCCCGGAACAGTCCGGCATGGTGGAAGCGCAAGAGAATGTCTCGCTTGCGGAAGGGAAACAGGACGTTCGCATCCAGCAGGGCGACACTACAGTCAGCAAGCTGCATCAAGACGCATCGAACTCCTGGCCGAGCCGGGCGATATCGTCGAGCGCCGCATGGCGCGCGGCGTCGCGACGGTCGATGTAAGCCATCAGATCGGCGTGCATGACGCGCCGGTGCGCACCGACTGAAACGAACGGGATCTTGCCCGATTTGAGCAGCTTGCTGAGGTGGGGGCGCGAGACGCTCAGGATGTCGGCCGCCTGTTGCGTGGTCAGCATCGCGCCGGCCGGAACCAGCGTGACCGTACGGCCCGATGCAATGCCACCCAGAAGATCAAGTACCAGGTCGGCGATCGCGGGCGCCAAGCGAACGGGCTCTCCGTCTTCGCGGTTAATGGCCAGGACGCCGTTCCCGCCTCGCGCGTCGGCAAGTGCCGTTACCGCTTGTGCTGCGCACGCAATCTCGTCCTGCGTCGGAAGACGGTGTCCCAGGTCCACCGCGTCGGTAGCGTTGCTCATTCCGATGCTCCTGTCCTTCAGTGTCCAAGCACCTCGCTCGCGGTGCGAGGGTATGTGTGCGTCCAAGTATAACATCGAAAATATTAGAAACAAGTGTAACGATAAGGTTGATTGAGCCGATGGAGCCCGGCTCCGAATGTCAGGCGAAGTTGGAATGCGTGCCAGAGTAGGGCCGATTTCGGCCTGCGTCGCAATCGAGTTCTCGTCGAAGATTCCGGTAAGCTGCCGGATACGAACCTGGCGACAACAGACGGCTGTAAGGAACGGCAACATGGAGAGGCAACCTGTTGGCGTATTCCGGGCCGTCGCCGCCGTTAGGGGGTGCCCCGCTTCAGGTGCGGCTGACCACCTCGGCAATCCCAATGCCGAGCAAGACCTGGGATTTCAGGACATCTACTACCTGAACCGCTTCACGTTCGACTCCGCCGATCGCTGGTCCCACACCTGCAACATCGACTACAAGGTGACGATCAACGGTAATTACTTCGAAAACGTTGTCGGCTCCGGCTACGAAAAGGGCTTCGTCGATGGCGTGTTCTTTGGCCATGTAGTCCGTCTGGGGGCAGGCTTGATGACCCTTTCCCCTGTGATGGGCACGGCTTTCATTCGTGCCTACCGCTTGAATGACGATACGCCATCAGGGCCCTTCATGGTCGAATCCCGGGAACACGAAGACCGTATTCCCAGTGGTTTCGTGTATCGATCAGTTCGAGATAAGCGGAAAACCAGTCTGATCTCGGTTGACTCGATTAAGACTGAAAGCCCGACCGTCGCTCGGATACAGGATTTGGCTTTTCTACACACGCCAAAGGCTGGCGAGTTGGTACAGATGATTCGGAACTATTGCGCAGAGTACCCCTGCGTAGGCAGGAGTTGGTCCGGCAATCTGCGTGATTTTCTATCTGTCGATTTAGAGAATGGTTGAGTTGGACCGGCCATAGCGCGTGGGGCGTCAGGCAAACGGTTCCTCAAGTGCGAGATCTGGGCTACATGTCAGGGTAGGATTCTTGAGGTCACCAGTGATCGGGCACCCCAGCTCTTGGCTGGAGTGTGTACTCGTCGGAGCGTTTTCCCTTTAGCGACTTGGACCGTCCGTACCCTTTCGTGCGCAGGTGAGGTTCCCGCAACAACAGACTGTTTACCGCGTAACCGCACGTCGCGGACGCACCTCGAACGACAATGCAGGAAGAGTCCTTATCGCTTCGAAAATAGTTCCTCGCCAACGCCATCCTTGACCGTATGTGAAAATCCCTGGCCCGCGCACCGCTCCTACGGCAGCATTATCAGGTATGAACCAAGTCATCGACATATCCCTTAGTAGTAATCGGGCAATTTCGGCCAAACCCACAAG
>VXTA01000197.1:0-1032 GCA_009837685.1 Chloroflexota bacterium
GACACATACTGCTCGTCAAATGCCGCGGGTTGGTCTGATTCGTCGCAGATTTGCAGTTGAATGATGGTTGACGTATCAACGATGCGGGTTTAAGGTTAGTTTGCGCGGTGGATATTGCGAGATTGATCCATTGCCCTCAACTCGGGATGAGGCACAGAGCGAACGTTGACGATTCGCAAACCGCTAATCGCGGGAAATTGGAAAATGAACACCACGCCGCAGGAAGGCGTGGCATTATCGCAGTCAATCTGTCGTACGGTTGGCGATTCAGACGCGATCGATGTAGTCCTTTGCCCGCCCTTTACGTCGCTGATTGCAGTTTACGGTGTAGTTCATCACACTCCTGTGATGCTCGGGGCGCAGAATGTCAGCCAACATCCCAATGGAGCGTACACAGGCGAGATTTCTGCCGACATGTTGCAGGGCTTGGTCAGCCACGTGATCGTGGGCCATTCCGAACGCCGGCAACACTTTAGCGAGACGGATCAAGGAATTGCGGAGAAAGCATCGGTGGTCGTTAACTCGGGAATGACAGCTATCGTATGCGTAGGTGAGGATGATAATGAGCGTCAGCGACGGCGAGCCGAACGCTACGTGCGGCGGCAGGTACGTCAAGGGTTGGCAGACATCAAAGATCCATCGAAGGTCGTGATCGCCTACGAACCGATATGGGCAATCGGCACTGGAGTCGCTGCAACCATAGGTCAGATCGAGTACATGGCGGCGTCGATCCGAGAAGAGGTCTGTGACATTTACGACCAAGATGTTGCGGACGAGATGCGGGTTCTGTACGGAGGCAGCACCAACGCGGGCAACATCGGTCAGATCGTCGCAAGTCCCACCGTTGACGGGGCATTGGTGGGTAGCGCGAGCCTTAACGATTCCGAATTTTCAGCCATGATCGAGATCATGGCCAAAACTCCAGCAGACGGATGACCAAGTTTCGGCGTGTCCGAAAGTAAATCGAGGTCCAATCCTCTCGGCGTCGTAGCTGTAATCGGCGCGACCGCGACTGGCAAGACTGCGCTGGGG
>VXTA01000197.1:1042-2809 GCA_009837685.1 Chloroflexota bacterium
CGCTGGGGATCGAAATCGCCCAGCGCTTCAACGGCGAGGTAGTGAATGCCGATTCTCGACTCTTCTATCGAGGAATGGACATCGGCACGGCGAAACCCGACCTATTTGAACGTCAGGGAGTGAAACACCACCTCATAGACATCCTTGATCCGCATCAGACGTACAGTTTGAGCGAATTTCTGAAGGATGCAGGCGACGCGATCCTGAACATCGCTGACCGGGAAAGACTGCCGATCGTAGTTGGCGGTTCAGGACAGTACATCTGGGGATTGCTTGAGGGTTGGGAAGTACCAAGCATCCCTCCAAACCCAGAGTTGAGGGAAGAATTGGAGGTTCAACTTAGGGACGAAGGTCTGGAAGCTCTCCAAACTCGTCTGTACGCTACCGGCGCGCACGGTGTCGAGGAGGTGGAAATTCTGAACCCGCGACGACTGATCAGAGCGATTGAGAGGGCTGTTGCTACGGGCGACGCGATGGGTGGTGCCAGCAAGAGCGCCGAACCGCCGTACGACGCATTGATGATTGGACTGAACGCGCCTCGAGAGTTGCTTCACACTGGAGTCGAGAAACGCGTCGACGATATGTTTGCCGCGGGTTGGCGTGAAGAAGTCGAGCGGTTGATTGAGCGCGGTGTGAAACGAGATATGCCCTCGATGTCTGCTATCGGATATCGACAGTTGATTGACCACGTCGAAGGTCGAATCGACGAGTCGACGATGCGTGAAGAGACGCTGATCGGAAATCACCGATTGATCGGCGCGCAAAACAACTGGTTCAAGATGCGAGACGAGCGGATTTCATGGATCGAGATTACCGATGTCGATCACGTCGATAAGGCGATTGGATTAGTCGGTGAATGGTTGTCCAAACGGGGTGAATCGCGCTTCGCAGGATAGAATCGCTTTGTATCGATGAGTTTAGCGCGAGGTGTCTTGATTGGCGATTGAGTTTGCAAAGCTGCACGGTTGCGGCAACGACTATATAGCTATCGACGGGCGTTCGATAGAGCGCGATTGGGGTCCATTGACCGCCGAGATCAGCAGACCCGCGTTCGGCGTCGGTTCTGACGGGATCGTGCTGCTGCTCGATTCGGACGTAGCTCAGGTGCGAATGAGGGTTTACAACCCGGACGGCTCGGAAGCTGAGATGAGTGGAAACGGCATCCGGCTGTTCGCAAAGTTCGTGTTGGATCGCGGCATCGCCGAGCCGACAGAAGACGGCTTGACGGTTGAGACACTGGGCGGCGTTCGCACAGTTTGGCCCGAGATGGTTGACGGACGCATGAAATCGGCGCGTGTGGCGATGGGCCCCGCGACGTTTACGGCATCTGAAGTGCCTGTAGATACGACGGAGTTGGGCGGGATCGGCGAGGTGATTGCTGAAAAGGTGACCATTGGAGGTGTCGACTTGTCGATCACCTGTCTGGCGATAGGAAATCCTCACGCAGTGGCGATCATGGACCTGCCAGTTGAGGGCTTTCCTCTGCTGGATGTTGGACCGCTCGTCGAGAATCATCCGATGTTCCCACAGCGAATTAACTTTGAAGTCGTGAATGTGCACGCCAGAGACCGTATCCGAGCTCGAATCTTCGAGCGTGGCGCAGGGGAGACGTTATCGTCCGGAACAGGCAGCACCGCATCGGCGTTCGCCTGCCGCAAGCTCGGACTGGTCGACGATGCCGTCGATGTAGTCGTAGATGGCGGCGTCCTGCGGATATCTTGGGACGAAAACGACGAGGCGTATCTTGAAGGTCCCGCAGTAGAGGTC
>VXTA01000305.1:0-2031 GCA_009837685.1 Chloroflexota bacterium
GATCGGGTACGTGTTCGACTATAGGTTTTGGCGTGGGAGTTTGGATGACTGAGGGTGTGGGTGATGTTGTGGGATGCAGCGTGGGGGAAGGTTGTGGTTGGTCGGTGCATGCGGATAGGGCGGCGGCGATTGTTGTGCATAGCAAGGCGATCCGCGCGATCTGGTCGCGCGTGTTACGCGTGCCGAGAGATGCGATGAAGGCGGTTCTCATTTGCGTGGTTTTCCTGGAATCCTGCGCCAAATGAGATGGGGATGGTGGAGCTGAGGGGATTCGAACCCCTGACCTCATCAATGCCATTGACGCGCTCTCCCAACTGAGCTACAGCCCCACCGTGATGGGAAGGACGATACGACTGGTTCCCTTTGGAGCCCGGTTTCCGCCGGATTTACGAGATCCGATTTCATCGCAACGCCGCGTACGCTTTAATTCTAATCTCCGCACACTACCTACGTCATGCCCGCGCAGGCGGGTATCCAGCGGGGGCAGGGGAGAGATCAAGCCCCTTTCGTGCGACGAAAGAGGCGCGAAAGAGCGAAGCGAATTTCGCGGGGGATGCCCGCCCGCGGTAGGAGCAGGTTTCAAACCTGCCCTACGCCCGGAAACTCGTCTTAGTGCGGCGAAGCGCTTCGTTCCAACCCGACATCAGGCGTATTCGCTCAGATTCCGACATCTCCGGTTCGTACCGCCGATCACACTGCCACAACGTCGCGAGTTCGCGGTCGCTACGCCAAATCCCAGCCGCACGCCCAGCGAGAAACGTTGCCCCCAGCGCCGTTGTCTCATCAACCGCCGAAACTTCAATGGGACGGTCAAGCAGATCGGCTTGGAACTGCATCAGAAACGGAATTCGCGGCTGACCTCCGTCAACACTCAATACACGTTCCCGACGATTACCCCTTGTTGTCGATCTATGGGGCATACGCAGCTGAGAGTCCATGATGTCCACCACCTCTTTCACTTGGTAGGCAGTAGATTCAAGAGCCGCGCGAATGACGTGGTCTTTTGTCGTGCCTCTGCTGTTGCCAGTAATGGACGCTCGCGCATGTGGATCCCAATGAGGCGAACCGAGACCGGAGAACGCAGGAACGAGATACACACCATCGTTATCTCCGAGAAGCACCGCGATATCGGACGACTCCTCCGCATTGGCGATGATGCCAAGCCCATCGCGCAACCACTGCATCGTCGATCCAGTGTTGAAGATCGATGCCTCCAGCGCGTAAATCTTCGACCCTCCGGCTTGCCAACCGAGAGTGAACAACAAGCCGGCATTCGCCTCATCAAGATCGTCAGCCGTTAGCTGTCCAGAACCGGCTGCACCAGTGAAGAGATCAAGGTTGGCACCGCTGTTCGCCAGCAGAAACGCGCCAGTGCCGTAAGTGCACTTCATATCACCACGAGCAAAACACGCCTGACCATAGAGCGCCGCGTGCTGATCACCCGCGACGCCCGTTATCGGTATCTCTAGCCCGAAAACCGACGGATGCGTAACCGCAAACGTTCCAGCAGAAGGCAACGGTGTTGGCAACGCGGCATCTGGAATGTTGAAGATTTCGAGAAGATCGGGATCCCACGTCAAGTCGTGGATGTTCAGCAGCATCGTTCGCGAAGCATTGGTGACATCGGTGAGATGCGGAACATCATCTTGTGGAGTGTTGGATGAGCCACGGGTGAGCTGGTCGATGAGCCACGAGTCGACCGTGCCCAGACGCACATCGCCGATCTCAGCGCGGGCTTGTAGATTGGGTATCGGCAAGTGGTCCAGCATCCAGCGCATCTTCGTCGCCGAAAAATACGGATCAACGATCAGACCGGTTCGCGACCAGATATCGTCTGCCAATCCCGCGTCGCTTAGACCGTTGCATATCTCGGCGGTGCGGTGATCCTGCCAGACAATGGCGTTTGAGAGGGGACGTCCAGTTGCGCGTTCCCAAATTACAGTCGTTTCACGTTGATTCGTGATACCGATTGCTACGACATCTGACGCTGTCGCATTATAATCATCAATAGCTATCCGTGCAACACCGATA
>VXTA01000305.1:2041-2808 GCA_009837685.1 Chloroflexota bacterium
CGGTTTCAGCGATCTCAACCGGATCATGCTCCACCCATCCCGACTGCGGGAATATCTGGCGAAGCTCCTGTTGCGCCGACCCGATCGGACACGCGGATTCGTCGAAAACGATCGCGCGCGTCGACGTGGTGCCCTGATCGATTGTGAGGATTAAGGAGCCGGAAGGCATTGTTACCCGAAGAGCGGGTTATTGCCACCGAACGCATCAATCGCTGTTCCAGTGACCGCGGACGACCTCTTAGATGCGAGGAAAACGGCAAGATTGGCGATCTCCGACGGCAGCATCAAGTTCGGATGGTCCTCGCGTCCGCGGTTGTTGAAGGCTTCACGGTAACCTTCGGTATCCGTTGCACCAGGACAAATCGCGTTGACGTTGATGCCATGCTGGTGCAACTCGGCAGCCAGAGACTGTGTGAGGCTGATGAGCGCAGCCTTGGTCACCCGGTACGCGCTACGACCTCTGCCACCAGATCGCCCCCCGATGCTTGAGATGTTGATGATCGTGCCACTGCTCTGTCCGACCATCGTCGGAATGACCGACTTGGTTAGCATCGCCGCTGCATTCAGATTCACCTCGATCACATCGTACCAAGTCTCATCGTCGAGGTCGGTTAGGTCGATTCGCGGGTGGATGATGGCAGCATTGTTGACAAGAACGTCAATGCGTCCAAACTCGGCCAACACGGCAGGAGCAATCGCTGCTACCTGTGCCCGATCGGTGAAATCCGACTCCCACACCAGCGCTTCCGCGCCCAAATCACGAACGT
>VXTA01000322.1 GCA_009837685.1 Chloroflexota bacterium
AAAAAGTACTAACGGCTTCGATCCCACACGTTCGTCTTCGCCTTCTCTTTCGGCGAGCATCGACAAAGACGAACTCTTGCGCATGTATCGTTTGATGCTGCTGATTCGTCGATTTGAGGAAACTTGCGGCCAGCACTACTCTCTCGGCAATGTACGCGGTTTTCTACACCTCTACATCGGCCAGGAAGCTACCGGCATCGGCGCGATAACTCCCCTCGAAGCCCGCGATTACATAGTCACCCATTATCGCGATCACGGTCACGCGCTGGCGCGGGGTCTCGATACGAACCGCATCATGGCCGAGATGTTTGGCAAGAAGACCGGATTGAGTAAGGGCAAGGGCGGATCGATGCATATATTCGATGCCGCAAAGCACTTCATGGGCGGTCACGCAATCGTCGGCGCTCAGCTCCCTTTGGCTGCAGGTATCGCATTGGCGCAGCAGTATCTGGAAACCGATGTGGTGACAATGGTTTTCTTCGGGGATGGCGCGACGAACCAAGGGACGTTCCATGAGACACTGAACTTGGCTTCCGTCTGGCAACTGCCGATCATATTCTTCATGGAAAACAACCTTTACGGCATGGGATCGGCTGTCGGACGTGTTCGTTTGCAAGGCGCTGACTTCAGCGACGTGATGGGCGCGTACGACGTTGATACCGTATCTGTAGACGGCATGGATGTGGTAGCGGTACGCGAGGCTACACAGACAGCAATCGATAAAGTTCGGGCTCAGGGGAGCCCGATTTTTATTGAGGCGAAGACGTTCAGGTTCGTAGGTCACTCCTTCGCAGACCCCGGCGACCAATACCGCGAGAAATCAGAGGTGGAAATGTGGCGGCGCCGTGACCCGTTAGTGACCTATCCGTACCGTCTCCTTGAGTACGGACTAGCCAAGCAAGCAGATCTCGATGATTTGTCGGAGAGTGTGGATGCAGAGATCGCAGCTGCAGTGGAATTCGCCACTAATAGCCCGGAGCCGGATCTTTCGGAAGCATTCGACGATGTCTACGCCTAATCGGGGCGAGCAGATCGGTTAACTGCATGGCTGAAATCACCATTCGAGAGGCGATTACTCAGGGTTTGGCAGAAGCCATCGAGACTGATGAGAGTGTCTTCATCATGGGCGAGGATATTGGTGAGTATGGCGGCGCATACTCCATCACCAAGGGATTCCTCGAAAAATACGGGGCCCAACGCATCAAAGACACTCCGATATCCGAAGCAGCGTTCGTCGGTGCGGGTATCGGAGCCGCTGCCGCTGGTTTGCGACCCGTAGTCGAACTGATGTCGATGAGTTTCTCGCTCGTGGCATTCGATCAGATCGTCAACATGGCCGCCAACTTACGCTACATGTCTGGCGGTCAGATCAAGGTTCCGATGGTCATCCGCGCACCTACCGGGGCAGGTGTCCAGCTCGGGGCGACTCACTCCCAGAGCTTCGAAACTTGGCTCGCTGAGGTGCCTGGCATCTACTGTGCTTGTCCCTCAAACCCGCACGACGCGTTGGGTCTCCTCCGGTCGTCGATCAAATCGGATAATCCCGTGATCTTTGCTGAGCATTCGCATCTATACGGATCCCGTGGAGACGTTCCGGAAGACTACTACGAAATCCCACTTGGTGAAGCTAAAGTCGCCCGATCAGGCGAAGACTTGACAATGGTGTCGTACGGCTACGGCGTACACATCTTGCAGCAAGCCGCCGAGGAGATGGCACAGCAGGGCGTAGATGCCGAGATCATAGATCTCAGGTCCTTGCACCCCGTCGACTATGACACGATAGTCGCGTCGGTGCAGAAGACAGGTCGCGCCGTAATGCTTGACACTGCGCGACGTACAGGTGGAATCATGTCCGAGGTTGTGTCTGAGGTGCAGGAACGTGCGATGGACTATCTTGACGGGCCAGTGATGCGAGTGGGTTCGAAGGATGTTCCTTGGCCCTACAACCGCAACTTGGAACAGGACATCCTGCCGCAATCGGATGATGTCATCAAAGCCGCTCGCAAAATCATTTCTTTCTAACACCGAAATTCAGCGAAACCCAAGCGATCGAGGAGATAAGAGTTGATCCACGAAGTCACGATGCCAGCGATGGGTGCCGACATGACCGAAGGCACCGTTGTCAAGTGGTTGAAGAGCGAGGGCGATGAAGTGGCTCGTGGCGACAAACTCGCAGAGATCGAGACCGACAAGACCGTCGTCGAAATGGAGGCATACAATGCCGGTATCCTCCGACGGATCGTGTTGGGTGATGGCACGAAAGCACCCGTAGGCTCGTTGCTCGCATACATTGGAGCCGCAGACGACGTGCTACCTGAAGCCGACGATCCACCTGCCGCCGCGCCAGTCGAAGAGCCTGACGAACCCGAGCCTGCAGTCGAACTGCAAGTCGAAACTGTAGCACCTGAACCGCAGCCCGCGCCCGAATCAGTAGCACCCGCTCCAGTTGCCGCTACTCCGTCAGCCCCAATGGTCGAAGGTGGACGGATAAAGGCATCTCCACTTGCGCGTCGATTGGCGCGAGAGAGTGGTTACGATCTGGTGGCGATACCGGGAACCGGGCCGGGCGGACGAATCACCCGCGATGATGTGCTCGGTTTCACCCCTGCGCCCGCATTTGCTCCGTCAGGCGTTGCAGCGGCGCCTACGGCAGTCACCGTTGATGGCTCGGATATCGAACTCACCACGATGCGCCAAGCCATCGCCCGCGTCACTGTGCGTAGCAAGACTGAAGCGCCACACTACTACGTCACATCTGGCGTGGATATGACCGAAGCCATGTCGTTCCGCGCTCAACTCAACGC
>VXTA01000089.1 GCA_009837685.1 Chloroflexota bacterium
GTTGTACGACGTCTGGGGCTTCTTCGTAGCCGGGGACTGACATGCCTCGGAGTCTGGGATATAGCGCGAACATGTAGCAGTTGTCGCAACCGGGCGACACGCGTGTGCAACCTGTCACGGGGTTCCAAGTCTCATCTGTCCATTCGATTGTCGAAGCCATGCTAACTCCTTTAAATATGATACATCAATACTAGTAATGCGTGCCAAGCTATATGCTAAAGAATCACGGTTGACAAAAGGCACGATGCGTGCGCGTTCAATGGGGAATGCTTCGGGCATCCAGCGCGGGCAGGTTTGAAACCTGCCCCTACCGGTGTGTGAAGGGGGCTACAGGCTTTCGCGAACCGCTTGGATCGTCGCCTCGATGTCCTCATCGCTGTGGGCAAGCGATACGAACCACGCTTCGAAGGGGGATGGTGGGAGGTAGATGCCTTGGGCGAGCATGTTGTGGAAGAAGCGGGTGAATTGCGCGCGGTCGTTGGTGGAGGCGGTGGTCATGTCGTAGACGCTGGTCTGGGCGAGCACCCCCTGCGTTCTCGCTTCGCTCGTCCGCGTCCCCCTCGCTTCGCGAAGGGGAGGGGCCCCCTTTGCCCTTCGGGCATTTCCCCCGCGAGCGGGGGAAACCTCGTTGTCGGAGATGCCGAAGAATAGGGTTAACATGCCGGTGGTGTGGTTTATGGTGGCGGGGGTTTCGGATTCGGTTAGGGCTTGTTGGAGTCCTTGGGCTAGGTGTTCGGTTTTGTGTTTGAGGGTTTGGTAGGTGCCGGGTTCGGAGAGGAGTTGGATGGTGGTTGCTCCGGCGGCCATGGCTACTGGGTTGCCGGAGAGGGTGCCGGCTTGGTACATGGGTCCGAGGGGGGCGACGTGGGACATGAGTTCTCGGCTGGCGCCGTATGCTCCGACGGGGAAGCCGCCGCCGATGATCTTGCCGAGGCAGGTGATGTCGGGATCGATGCCGTAGAGGGTCTGCGCGCCGCCGTATCCGACTCGGAATCCGGAGATGACTTCGTCGAAGATGAGGAGGCAGCCGTCGCCTCGAGTGATGCGTCGGAGGCCGGTTAGGAAGTCGGGATCGGCGGGTACGACGCCCATGTTTCCGCCGATGGGTTCGATGATTACGCAGGCGATGCGTTCGGGGTGGGTTTGAAAAATTCTCTGGACGGCTTCGAGGTCGTTGTATGGAGCGACGAGTGTGTCGGCGGCGAGTTTTGGGTTTACGCCGGCGGAGTCGGCGATGCCGGAGGTGGCGAGTCCGGAGCCGGCGCGGACTAGGAGGGCGTCGTCGTGTCCGTGGTATCCGCCGTCGAACTTCAGGATCATGTCGCGTCCGGTGGCGGCTCTGGCGAGTCGCATTGCGGACATGGTGGCTTCGGTGCCGGAGTTGACGAAGCGGACCATCTCGATGGATGGGACGGCGTCGACGATGAGTTTGGCGGCGGTGACTTCGATCTCGGTCGGAGCGCCGAATGATGCGCCGCGGGCGGTGGCGTCTTGTGCGGCCTTGGTGACGTCGGGGTGTGCGTGTCCGAGGATGAGCGGGCCCCAGGAGCATACGTAATCGATGTAGGAGTTGCCGTCGGCGTCGGTGATTTTGGAGCCGTTGCCGGAGGCGAAGAATAGCGGGTTGCCACCGACGGATCCCCAAGCTCTGGCGGGGCTGTTTACGCCGCCGGGTATGAGGTTGGTGGCGGATTCGTAGAGGGAATGGGAAGTGGGCGTGGTGCGCGGAGTTGTCATGGCAACCATTGATGGTAGCGCATGGGGGTTGTATGAACCGCGGATTACGCCGATTGCGCAGATGGGCTATGATGCCCCGCTGCCCATTTGTCCCCTTTCACCCTCACCCTGACCCTCTCCCATCGAGGGAGAGGGGATATTGCTGGTGTGCCTGGCCCTTCTGGATTCCCGCCTGCGCGGGAATGACGAATGGTGGGTGGGCATCCCCTGCGTTCGCTTCGCTCCGCGTCCCCTTACGCTGCGCGAAGGGGACGGGTGTCGGCCCCTGCCCTTGCCCTGTGCATACCCCGCGAGCTCGCTTCGCTTGCTCGCGCCCCTTTCGTGAAACGAAAGGGGCGTTGGTGGCTCAGCGTTTGCGTTGTTTGAGGATTTGGATGGGGTCGGCTAGGATGCGTTTGACCATTGAGCGGGTCATGGCTTCGATGGCTTGGCGGGTGTTGGGATCGATGTTTTGGAGTTTGGAGAGGGTTCGCTGGAGTTCGGCGGCTCGGATGCGTTCGGCGGATTCGCCGATGTCGCGGAGTAGCGGTTGGAGTTCGATGTCGTCGATGAATTCGACTGCGGCATCGGCGACGATTGTCTCGGCTTTTTCGCTGGCCTCGGCGATAGATTTTTGGTGTTCGTCCTGCAGGCGTTGGAGGTCTTCGAGGGTGAAGAGTCGGACGTTGTTTAGATCGGCGATGGTTGGTTCGACGTCGCGAGGGAGTCCGAGGTCTAGGATGTGGATGTCGGATGATCGGGTGCTGATGTGCGGCTGGATGTCTTTTTTGAGGATGATGTTTTGGTTCGCGCCGGTGCAGGTGATGACGATGTCGACGGTTGCCATTTCGGGTCCGACGGTTTCGAGTGGTACGGATACGGCGTTCATGTCTTCGGCGAGGCCTTTGGACCGGGCGCGTGATCGGCTGGCGATGCGCATGTTGGCTACTCCGGCTCGCATTAACGACGACGCAGTGATGCGTCCGGTTTCGCCTGCGCCGACTAGGAGCGCGGATTTGCCTCCGAGGTCGCCGATTTCGCGTTCGAGGAGTTTGACGCCGAATGATGGGATGGAGACTTGGGACC
>VXTA01000071.1 GCA_009837685.1 Chloroflexota bacterium
GCCTAGAGCAGCACCGCCAAGCCCAGTGCTACCTCTACCAAGACGAAGCCAGCGAAATGGAAGACCCCGACCTAGCCTCAATCTTCCAAGACCGCCGAGCCGAACTAAACGTCTAACCCCGGCCCTCCCCTTTTTGCGAAGCAAAAGGGGGACGCGACGAGCGCAGCGAGACGCAGGGGGTTCATGCACCGAGCGCCCCATCATGTCATTCCGTGCGTAGCCGAGGAATCTCTCTTATAACCTCGTCTAAACCCGCGTTGCGCTAAAATCCGACACCCAAACCCATCCCAACCATAAGGAAACTTCACCATGAAAATCACCGGCGTCGAATACACCCCACTGAAAAACGGCAGAATCATAATCCAAGTCCGCACCGACAAAGACATCACTGGCTACGCCGAACTCCCACGACACTCAGACGCCTTCGAGGGATATCTCGAATCGACCATCAATCCCCTCCTGATCGGCGAAGACCCACGCCAGATCAACCGCCACTGGGAAACCCTATACCTCGGCTACGGAGACCGCGTTACCAAGGTTCCTCCACACGTCGTGGGAGCGATCGACACCGCACTCTGGGACATCCTCGGAAAAGAGACCGGGCTTCCCTGCTACACCCTTATGGGCGGCGCAGCCCGTCTCGAAATTCCCCTCTACTGGAGCGTCGGATGGGGATGGCAGAAGACTCCCGACCAGATGCTCGACGACGTCATGGAACGATTGGACCAGGGATATAAGGCATACAAGCTCCGCATGGACTGGAAGAATTTCCGACAAGACGCCAATCCCGCAAACGACCTCGCCATATTCAAACTCGTACGAGACTTCCTGCCCGACGACATCTACCTCGGATTCGACGCCAACAACGGATACTCCGTAGCCACAGCCATCCAGATCGGACGCGCCATGGAGAACTACGGACGCATCGACCACTTCGAAGAGCCGCTCCCCCACTACGACCTTCCCGGACTCCGCCAAGTCGTCGACGCACTCGACGTCGCCGTCGCCACTGGCGAACAGGACCATGACCGCTGGCGATTCCGAGACATCATCCAGATCGGCAACCCCGACATCCTCCAACCCGACGTCCTCAATGCCAGCGGACCATCCGAGGTCCTCAAGATATACGCCCTCGCCACCACCCACAACAAACCCTTAATGCCCCACTGCCCCAGCGCCGGCATAAAGTCCATGTCGTCTCTCCACTGCTACGCCACCGTCGGGAACGCCACTAGGCCCCACGAATACTCAACCGAATTCGCACCGCCACTCGACGAAGTCGCCGAACTTTACGGCGAACACGTCCTACCCCAAAACGGCGTCATGACCCTAACCGACAAGCCCGGGCTAGGCATCGACATGAACGAAGCCGCCCTAGCCAAACAATCCGCCTAACGGTTTCACTCGGCGCGAAACAGCGCAAACAAGTCGCGGTCCACCCACAAAACCAAATAGTCCCCAAACACCTTGTACCGCGTAAAACTCGGCAGTAGATCGAGGAACCGTTCCTCCTGCACCATCACTCCTTCTGGCTCCTCACACCATCGTTCCGTCCAGAACAGCGTATCCCCATCTACCGTTATCGACTCGTCGCCCACGATCACTTCGGCTCCGTACCCATTGCATCCCGCCGATCCCGAGACACCATCGCCGTCAAATGTCACCGTTAACTCAGTTTCCTTGACGGCTAATCCCTCCCGAGTGTCCCACATCCCAAACTCATCTGGACTTACCTCCACGAACGTCACCAAGACCCACTCCGCATCGGCGACATCCTCATAACTTACAGGCAACGGATCAAAGTAGAGCGTCTCGCCCTCAGAACTCCTCATCGTGAGTCGGCTCGACCCACCTTGTTCCTGCACCGCATACTCCCTAGCCCAAGTGAAAAAGTCCCCAAACTCGCCCTCAAGCATTCTCATCTCGTCCGAACACGAACTCCACCGTCCGCGTTCAAGCATCGACTTCGACGGAAAGCGCACACCATCCTCGGTTGCGCTATAAGTCGCGAGGTATGGCCTGCAAGCAGTGTCACCTATAACCAACCGATCATCCAAGAACACCATCGTTGCCGGACGCGCATCGCCAACCTCCGTCACCTGCCGCCACGAAGTACCGCTCAACTCCGAGGCTGTGCCGTCGAGAGGCACCTGCTTCACAAAAACCAACAGGACTACGCCATCACCATCGAGAATCTCTAATTGTTCTCCCGCCACGCGGTATCGATCACCTGCCATTAGCGCTGCCATGAATGCATCCGCTTGCTCCATAACACCTTCAGGCTCGGGACACAGCCTCTGCGTCACTGCCATAGACGGTGCCGCAAACGCCCCTCCTGCGCCAAAGATTGCCCCGCCGTCATCTGATCGTCCTCCGTAGCCATTGCAACCGTCAAATCCGCTGACCCACTCTTCGCCAATTTCGAGTTCGACGAACGATCCTTCGACTACTGGTTTACCATCCACGGATTCGAGCACCAAGGTTGCTCCGATGGGCGGTTCAATCTCTTCCGAAACCGGCACGTTGGTTGGTGTCGGAGCTTCCCTCGTTGGTGTCGGAGCTTCCCTCGTCGGCGACGGAGCAACAACAACCGTTTCAGCCAAATCGTCTGGCTCAGAGCCGCCGCAGTTTACCGCCACCAACGCCATGACGACGGTTGCTGCTCCGAATAGACCGAACGCTAATGCGCCAGTCTCAGATCTCAATCTTGATAGACCTCGAGCTACCTGAATCAAAGTCCTCCCGTTATGCATTCTGATTCCCTATCTTTAGAAATGACGTAATGC
>VXTA01000153.1:0-226 GCA_009837685.1 Chloroflexota bacterium
GTCTTGGAACACCATCTGTGCTCTGCGTCTGAAATCCTTTAGAGGCTGTCCCTTAAGGTGTGCGATATCCTCGAGGTCGCCGGACTCGTTCTCGAAAAGTACCTGGCCATCCGTTGGTTCTGCCAACCTCACCAACATCCTGCCCGTGGTCGTCTTGCCGCATCCCGATTCGCCGACGATCCCGAGAGTTTCGCCCGCCATCAGATCAAAAGACACACCGTCGACG
>VXTA01000153.1:236-2781 GCA_009837685.1 Chloroflexota bacterium
GTGGAAATCGCTTCGAAAGATCGACGGCTCTCAACAGCAGGCGAGACGTGGCTGCGTGGACAGCTTGAGTGTCGTTCATGGCTTCACTCATCCGATGGATTCCAGCAGGCCGCCCATTGGTCGCCGCGCTTGACTATCGGCGGAGTTGAAGTTCGGCACTCGTCGGTCGCGTACGCGCATCGCGGATTGAAGGCACATCCGCTAGGCGGGTCCAGAAGGTTCGGGGGCTCTCCTGGCAACGTGACCAGATCGTGCTTCTCACCTCTCACGCTGGGAAAGGCTGACATGAGCGCGCGCGTATAAGGGTGGATGGGTCTCGCATACACGTCGGCGGTGGGCCCGAACTCGACGAGTTTCCCGGCGTACATCACGCCCACAACATCGCAGACCTCAGCGATCACGGCCATGTCGTGCGAGATGTAGATCATGCTCATGTCGAGTGAACGCTGGATCGTCTGCATCTCCCGGAGTATGTGGTCTTGGACGATCACGTCCAGCGCGGTGGTCGGTTCGTCGGCGATGATGATGTCCGGCTCGCACGCCAACGCCATCGCGATGATGGCGCGCTGCCTCATTCCGCCGCTGTACTCGTGGGGATAGCGCAAGATGTAGCTTGGGTCTAGGCTCACCAGATCGAAAAGTTCACGCACTCGCTCCATCGCGTCTCGCCCTGCCGAAGAGGAGTGCGCTTCCAACGCCTCTACGATCTGGTCTCCGACGCGGTAGACGGGATCTAGGGAGTTCATCGCGGCTTGGAAAACCATCGAGATGCGGTCCCATCGGTGGGGCCTCATCTCGTCTTCGCCGAGCGGGACGAGATCGATGCCATTCAGTGCGATGCTGCCTGAAACGAGCCTCGCGTTGTCCGGCAGCAGCTTCAGCAACGTCATCGCAATCGAAGACTTGCCACAACCAGATTCACCGACGAGCCCGAGCGACTGTCCGCGTTCGACTGAGAACGAGACGCCGTCGACCGCACGCACCACTCCCGCCTGGGTCACGTAGTGCATCTTCAGGTCGTCGACGGCTAGGACTGGATCGGTTGTCATCGGCTCCTCAGCCTTGGATTCACCACCTCGTCGAGCGAGCGGCCGACGAGATAGAAGGCGGAACATAGCAACGTGATCGAAAGACTAGCCGGGAATATCAGCCACCAGAACTCAGCTACTTGCAGCAGGTAACCGGCCGACTCCGTGGTATGGATCATCAGTCCCCAACTCATCCGCACGTTGAGCAGGCCGAGGAAGCTAAGCACCGCTTCGGAGAAGATCGCGCTGGTGACGGTGAACATCATGTAGAGGAAAGAAAGCGGGAGAAGATTCGGCACGATGTGCACCAGGATGATGTGGAAGTGTCCGCCGCCCGCGCTCCTCGCGGCGTCGATGTATGGCTTGACGACTACGGACAAAGCCTGCGACTTCAACACCACGCCAGTCGCGCCAAAGCCTGAGAGGATGCCGATTAACAGTGCCAGTTCGAAGTGTTCGACGCCGATGAGCGCGCTAAGCACGATCAGCACACTGATTGCCGGCATCATGATCATGATGTCTGCCAGCCTCATCAGGATCGTGTCGACCCAACCTCCGAAGTAAGCGGCGATCGCCCCCACCGAAGTCCCGATCACGACGGTCACCGTCGCGGCGAGCAGGCCAAGTAGAAACTCTGACCTTGCGCTGAACATGAGCTGACTGAGGATGTCCCTGCCTAATGGATCGGTGCCCAGCGGATGCTTCAGACTAGGAGGCGCGGGTTGCTTGGTCTCATCGAACGCGTAGCCGATGACGGGATCGTAGATCCGCGGCTCCCAGACCGTGTTCATCAAAATTGGATGCGCCAGAGCAAGAATCGCGTACATTGCGATGATCGCCAGTCCTAACAGGCCGATGCGGGTTCGTACAAAAAGCCCCCAGTTTTCGCGCACCGATCGAGATGCCAGCCTCAGACGCGCTCTCCAAACTGAGCTCGGTACGGCGGGTTGAGCGTTAACCGTCGCCATCAGTACCGAATCCTAGGGTCGAGGTACGCATACAGAATGTCTGCAACAAGGTGAGCGACTAGTACGAATATCCCGACGAACACGAAAGCGCCGACCGCCAGCGGCAAGTCTTCGGTCAGCGTCGCCGAAACGAGCGTCTGACCCATGCCGGGCCACGAGAATATCGACTCCGTGATCACGCCACCGTCTACCGCGAACGCCAAACTGAATATGAAGCTTGTAACGACTGGCAATAAGGCATTACGTGCCACGTGCTTATCGCGCACGGCGGACTCGGGCAATCCCTTCGCACGCGCCGCCATCACGAAGTCCTCGCGCATCGTCTCGAGCATGCTGTTGCGGGTCAGCAGCATCGTGCCCGCGAAGCTGATCAACGTCAGAGTTGCGACAGGCAGCACCATGTGCCGCAAAATGTCCCAAGCGTAGGCAACCGTTCCCCACGCCATCCAAACCGCAACTACTGCGAGAGTAGCCAAAACCATGCTGACGATACGAATGAGCCCAGCATTGCTCATCCGCTTTTGTGCGGTGATTACGAACACGCTGAGC
>VXTA01000016.1 GCA_009837685.1 Chloroflexota bacterium
GGATATAGGTGCGCCCGATGTCCTGATAGTTACCTTGAATTGCACCGCGGCATCGAAGTTGGCCACATCTTCAAACTTCGCACGGTCTATAGCGAAGCAATGGACGTCAAATTCAACGACGTAAACGGTAAATTGCAGCCATCGTATATGGGATGTTACGGAATCGGTACCGGTAGACTGCTTGCGGCTGCGGTCGAGGCCAACCACGACGACCGAGGGATGATGTTGCCGAGATCAATATCCCCATTTGAAGTGGTAGTCGTTGGAGTTAACTTGCACAACAATCAGGAAGTGCGTGAAACTGCAGAAACCTTGTATCGGCGACTCAGCGACGCGGGGATCGATACTTTGTTTGACGACCGAGAAGAGGCTCCGGGCGTGAAATTCGCCGATGCCGACCTGATAGGTATGCCCGTTCGCGCTGTCGTTAGCCCTCGCAGCATCCAAAACGGTGGGATCGAGGTCAAACACCGGAAGCAATCGCCCTCAGACTCGAGGGTTTGCGCGGTGGATGAAGCGGTTGGCGCGATTACCGAGCTGCTTAGTAATTGAATTGAAAATCGCCGCGGTAAATGTCACGAGATCTCGATTGAGCGTTACTTTAATGTGCGCATCTCGCGTTCCAACGTGTTAAAGTTAATTCATTAAGAACGCGCGTTGCGACAGCGATGTGTTGAGGAAGTGGGCGCACGCCCACTTTTTCTTTTTGAGGCGAAAGAGTTCTCGATACATCGTGTCGCAATTCGATGGAGGTCTGACAAGATGAAGAGCGACATGCTGCTTGCGGTGATGCAGCTTTCCGCGGAACGTAATCTTCCGCAGGAATCGGTCGTCTCTGCTTTTGAAGATGCCATTGCCGCTGCCTATCGCCGAGACCCGGCCGTCGAGGACCAGGATGTGACGGTCAAACTCGACCCTGAAAGCGGCGATGTGGTTATCAACACCGTCGTTCATGTCGTTGATGAGGTAGACGAGATCGATCCTCGCGGTCAGATTGATGTTGCTCAGGCCCGTTCTCTCAACGCCGAAGCGCAGTCTGGCGACGACATCATAACTGGCGTTTTGGATTTTACTCCCCAGAGAATCGCGGCCCGAACCGTCACTCAAGTGTTGATGCAGAGGTTGCGCAGCGCGGAACGACGACTAGTTTACGAACAGTACGCCGACAAAGAAGGTGAAATCATCTCCGCACCGGTTCGACGAGTCGCTTCACCGAGGATGGACGACCCGACCGGAACCCGCCCCACGGTGTTCGTTGACTTGGGCAAAGCCGACGCGACGATGCCCGGAGACGAGCAAAGTGCGAACGAACGATACCGTACTGGCATGGAGTTGAAGTTCTACGTTGTGCGGGTCAACGACAGCACCGCCGACGGCGAAGGTACACCTGAAATCGTGGTCTCCCGTCGGCATCCAATGCTGCTCCGGCGTCTCATGGAGCTTGAAGTCCCAGAGGTGAAGTCCGGACTTGTCGAGATCAAGTCCATCGCGCGTCAAGCGGGAGCTAGGAGCAAGGCCGCCGTCTATTCCAACAAGCACGATATCGACCCAATAGGTGCATGCGTTGGTTTGCGGGGAATTCGCATCCAAAACATCGTCACAGAGTTGATGGGCGAAAAGATCGACATCCTCGAATGGAGCGACAACCCAGCGGTGTTCATCGCGAATTCACTGGGCCCGGCACAAGTCGAAGACGTGATAATCGCTGACGAGCAGACAGCGGAAGTTATCGTACCCGAGAATCAACTTTCGCTTGCTATCGGCAAAGAAGGCCAAAACGTTTCTTTGGCGACACGTCTTACGAATTTCCGTATAGATATCAAAGGCTCTGCTGCTTACGCTGAAGAGCTCATCGAAAGACAGCGCCTGCGCGAAGCAGAAGCCGCCCAACAAGCGGCTGACGAAGAAGAGGCAGCGAGAGTCGCTGCTGAGGCGGCTTTGCAAGCCGTTGCCGAAGAAGCTGAGCTTGAAGGACCTATCGAAGTCGAAGAGGCCGCGGTAGACATCGAACCCGAACCAGTCGCTCCTGTCTTGAACGTCCCAGAAGCGGACGATTCACATGAGATCGCGGCGATTGAACCCGAGATTGCTGTTACACCAGAAGATGTTGAGGCCGACGTTCAGGCCGCGGCGCAACACTTAGACGAAGCAGTTGAGGAAGAATCCGTAGAAGAATCTGAACCGCTTATGGAGGTTCCTGAAGAGGAGCCGTTCGCGTCGCCAGTCCCTTCACTGTTCGTTCCCGAAGTCCAAAGGCCAGAACCGCTGCCAGCGGCGGAAATCGAGGACGAAGAAGAGGATTTGGACCTCGAATTGCTCGAGTTAGAAGAGAAGCTCAAAGAACTGGAATTGGAAGAACAGGAGCGCCTCGAGGCCGAGCGCGAATCGGCAGAGTTGGAATCGCTGGAACAGGATATCGACTCAGATGATCTTTGGGCATTGCCTGACGACTTCCTAGTTGCGACAGATACTGGCGAATCGGGACTCCGATTCGCAGAGGACATATCGGGTTACCGCGACGAGGAGGGTAGACGCGGTTCAGGCAGGGGCCGCCGTGGTGGTGGTGCACGCCGCACTAGACGCTAAGCACGTCTCGGTCGTCTGGTCGTCGAGACGATGAGGTTTCGACGAATGATCGGGATTTCTTGGTTGCGTGCACGAAGTGGCCGAGAAAAGCGCACTAAAGGCAAGACGTTCGACATCGTTGGTGCCTTCGGTGTCCTCGAACGACATTTGAAGCAGGACGGATGGGTGGAGAAG
>VXTA01000282.1 GCA_009837685.1 Chloroflexota bacterium
TGTCGCTGGAGCGAAACTGATCCTTACGCTTAACTCATCGCCATACGAGGTCGGGAAGTTGCAAACTCGCATCGACCTAGTTGCCGGGCTCGCCGCCAGACATGCCGCATACGCCGTCTACACCAACCAAGTAGGCGGACAAGACGAGCTTGTTTTCGATGGATCGAGCATCTTCGCTGGACCCAATGGGGAGACGCTGGCCATCGCCCCAAGATTCAAAGAAGCGGTAACCGCCATCGACATCGATATCCATTCCGTCCCCTTCGCGAAGCGAAGGGGACGCGGGCAAGCGCAGCGAGACCGCAGGGGATGCCCGGCGGAGCCCGGGATCAAGAGCGACGCGGACCAGGCCAACACCCCTGCTAAAATCACTGCGCCGAAATTCACACCAACCCAAAAAATCGAAATACCACAACCCGAATCTACCCCCATCGACGACATCTCCCAAGTTTATTCCGCCCTAACCCTCGGCACCCGCGATTACATCCGCAAGACGGGTTTCGAAAAGGTCGCGATCGCGTTGTCTGGCGGAATCGATTCTTCCATCGTCGCCTGCATCGCTGCCGATGCTATTGGACCAGAAAGCATCGTCGGTGTAGCGATGCCATCTCGATACTCTTCTGAAGGCAGTCTCATCGACGCCCAAGACCTCGCCGACCGGTTGGGCATCCCGCTTTGGCGCGTCCCGATTGAACCAGCCCACGCCGCGTTCGAAGGCATGCTTGCCGACGCATTCCAAGGTACTGCCGCCAACACCGCCGAGGAAAACGTCCAGTCTCGCATCCGCGGCAACGTAATGATGACTATAGCCAACAAATTCGGATGGATAGTCCTCACCACCGGAAACAAATCGGAGATGGCCACCGGGTACGCAACACTCTATGGCGATATGGCTGGCGGATTCGCGGTGATCAAAGACGTGCCCAAGCAGATGGTCTACGAACTCGCTCGGTACCGCAACAGCATCGACGATAGTCCGCCCATCCCCCAATCGGTGATCGACAAACCGCCCAGCGCCGAACTACGACCCGATCAACTAGATGTCGATTCCCTCCCCGACTACGAGGAATTGGATCCATTGCTGAAAGCGTACGTCGAGGATCGCCTTTCCAGCGAAGAGATTCTTGCTGAAACTGATATCGACTTGGAAACAGCGACGCGCATCATACAGATGGTTGACCGCAATGAGTACAAACGTCGACAGTCCCCTCCCGGAGTGAAGATCACCGGCCTCGCTTTCGGACGTGACCGCCGCATGCCTATCGCTTCCCGTTGGAGGCAAGGCCGATGACCGCCAATGAACGCGTGCGATACTCTGTGTAACCGGGCGGTACCGCAAGTAAATCCGTTTCGTTTGGTATCTGCGTAATCCCTCACAAGAGGAAGCACAGCACACGCCAGAAGTGGCGTAACTGTGTCCCTCAACTCCCAAACGACGAATCGTTGTCGATGTTTTAATCAGCAACAGACAGAAAATTTACACGCGCTATGAAAAACACACCTCACAAAACCTTGGCTTTGCTTCCTGCCTTTGCACACGAGGTAGTCGAGATCAATTGCACATCCTCGGAAGCAACCAACGTTTCTGAATCGACCGAACCTGCCTCGGAAACAGCTTTCTTAAAGACCGCCGAGGCAACCAGCAACGAAGCCGTCGGAATGGTCCACATCGTTCCGCGATCCGACGGTACTGAGGTCGTAGAAATCGTCCCGCCCGATGCCCTCGCTGGAGACGGAGTGCCGATGATAATCCACACTGCAGAGGGCAACATCGACGGTGTGCCAATCAGCGACTTGGTCAACCACGAAGAAAAGATCGAAGCCCTTGCCTCAATGGAACGGGCTGATTGGGAATACCGACTGACGGAGATCTGGGAAGATTCCATCTCCGGCGTCGTTCTCATCACTCTAGGCAACACCCTAGTTCCCGGCAACGGCACCGGCGCGGGTTGGTTCTGGGACGACGAAGGCCATATCGTCACCAACTACCACGTTGTGCGTCCGACAACCAGTTTCGTCACTCCCATCACCATCATCGTAGAGACCTTCGACGGCGACCAATTCGAAGCCGAAATCATCGGCGGCGACCCGGTCTCCGACATCGCAGTCCTCAAAATCGACGCCGGTGCAAACGTATCAGACGCTCTTCCTATCGGCGACAGCGCCGACCTTAAACCCGGAATGACTGCCATCGCACTGGGACACCCGTTTGGAATCGACCAAGCATTCTCGATGACCCACGGCATCATCAGCGGGCTCTCCCGATCTATCCTAGCCGACACCAGCACGATGCCGATACCCGCCGTCATTCAGACTGACGCCGACATGAACCCCGGGAATTCCGGCGGCCCCTTGCTCAACAGCGCCGGTGAAGTCATCGGCGTCAATACCCAGATTCGCAGCCTGACCAGTACCAACAGCGGAGTAGGTTTTGCTACTCCCATAAACCTCGTTAGACGCGTTGTGAATAGTCTGATTGAAGAAGGGGTCCACGAATACCCGTTGATCGGAATCTCGTCCCGCGTCGTCACTCGCGCATGGGCAGAAGAACTGGACCTCGAAGAAAACCAACGCGGGCTACTTGTAACCGCGGTCTCCCCAGATGGACCAGCCGATGAAGCGGGCATTCGTTCCGACACCGGAACCTTTACATCTTCATCATCCGGATTTCAGAGCTTCAGTCGTTACAATCCCAAAGGCGACGGCGATATCATCGTCCGAATCGACAACGTAAAGATCGACAAC
>VXTA01000106.1 GCA_009837685.1 Chloroflexota bacterium
GTCGGTGTTTCGCCTAACGTGTATCCGCCGCCAGTCGGGAAAACCGCCCATAGCCAGACGAAAAGCCAGATCAGAACCATCCCGAAGATGAAGTACGGCGTGGCGTACATCGTCAGTGCGGCTGGCGTACCCCACCGAGCGATCCGCCCGATCTTTCCAAACGGTGAGGCCATCAACGCACCTGCAATCGATCCGATAACGAAAGATACTGTCGTTGCTAGTCCCATCAATGTCAATGTCCAAGGCACGGCTTGCGTGACTTTATCGTTGATGAACCCGCCTTGAAGCGCCCACAACCACCAATGCAGAAAGTCGGATATCGACGGAAATGAACCGTAATCGGTCCAGAGCGCGGGAAAGCGAGGTATGAGGTATGCGAGGGAACCGGCGAGGAAAACGGTGGCGACGAATGAGGCTGTTCGACGGGCGAGTTGGTTCATTTGCAGATGCGGAAAGACGGGTTTCGCAGCGCGTTAAGTGTACCCGCACCATTCAGAAAAGGGGCCCGCTTAAAGAGGTGAACCCCTTCTTAATGCATTAACTGTCCTCGCAAATCTACGACTTACTCGCCGGTTGGGTGCAGGCGGATGATGGCTTGGTAGAACGCGGCCCAAACGCGGTGCGATGGGAAGTCGGAGGTCTCGGCTGTCGGCCATCCGGTCCAGTATGTGGTGTTCATGGCATTGATGATCCCGTCCTCTGCCAGTTGAATCTCCGGCATGTCACGGAGGATGATCTCCGTTGCCTGACGGAACAGTTCGATGTATTCGGGGTCGTCAGGCGATGCCTGCATCGCCCCCATCTGATCGATGATCGCGTCGTATTCGGGATTCTCGTAGCGAGGTGCTGAGAGGAAGTATCCGACGGTTTCGCCGATTTCGGCAGAGTTGCTGGAATGCCAATGGATGTACGTCTGATATGGCTCGATAGTGCTGCCGCAGTGCCATGTCAACCAAGACGGAAGGTCGCCAACAGCCTGTTTGCCCCAGAAACCGGTCAGACCACGACGCTCGACCGCGTCGAATCCGGCGCGCTGAAGACTCTCAACAACCGCTGTGCCGGAGCGGGACATAATGAAGTACCCGGGTGCCGGGTTCCACAGCTCGATGTTGAGAACCTCGCCGTCAGCGTCGGTCCAGAAACCTGCTTCGTTTTTGGAGTAGCCAGCGGCTTCCATGACCTCGGCGGCCTTTTCAGGGTTGTGGGTCTCAGTGCCGTCGGCATCGATGAGGTCCTTGATCTTCTTGTAGTATTCCGCCGGCCCCGGGAACGTAATCGCGAGAGGCACCCCCACGTTATTCGCAGCACCCTCAAAGGCAAGATTGTTGACGGACTGCTTGTCTATAGAGTAGTTCAACGCCCGCCGTACGGCTGGATCGTCGAACGGCTTAACCTTGTTGTTCATCGTCATCGAGATCATGCAACCGTTGGGGTCGAGTCCGAACGGCTCATCTTTGAACGAGATGATCTTGGGATTGCGTACGCGTGTCAGTTCGTATAGCCCGGCCTGGAACGTGAATTGCACGTCTATATCGTCATTTGCCATGCGAAGAGCGATCGACTGTTCATCACCGGCTGGAGCAAAGACGATGCGTTCGACCTGAGGCAACGGCGCTACGCCTGCTTTAGCCGCCCACCAGTTGTCGTCGCGATCGAAGATCAACGCTTCTGGTGCGGCTTTGACTAGTTTGAATGCACCGGTGCCGACCGGCCAACCGTTCGGGATATCGATGTTCTCGAAAGTCTCCGGGTCCTTGCCTTCCCAGATGTGTTTCGGAAGGACCGGCATCTGCTCTTCCGAATTTTCTTGGAAGAGGACCAAGAATATGCGCTGATCCGGTTGCGTCAAGTGGAGTTTGATGGTGTAGTCGTCGACCTTTTCCACGCTTGCTATTACGCCCTTCAAGCGGAAGTGGAATGCGCTCGACGGGTTGTCTAAGATGAGGTCTTGCCACGTGAATCGGACATCTTCGGCGGTGAACGGCGTGCCGTCTGACCAGTAGATGTCGTCTCGGAAGGTGATGGTGACCTCGTCAAACGTGTCGTTGTACTGCCAGTCTGTGGCGAGCCAGGGATACACCTCCCCGTCGTGGTGACCGTAATAGAAGGGGAACTCGAGCCACGTTTGGTTCGCGAAGTCCCTTATGCGGCTCAGAGCACCGCCTGATAGCAGATTCATGTTCGCGGGCGCGAGTTGCTGACCTCCGATGGCGATTACGAGCGTTCGGTTGCGCGGTACATCACGCAGGCCTTCTGTCCCCGCGGCCGGAGGCGGTGTTGCGGTGGGCTCGGCGGTTGCAGTAACGACCCTTTCGACCTCGACTGCGACTTCCTGCTGTACCACGACCTCTTTTTCCACAACCACGGTTTCGACGACGGTCTGACCCTCGACAATACGCTCTTTCTCAACGACAACCGTTTGAACGATCGTCTCGCCTTCTACGATCGTCTCCTTCTCAACAACGACCGTCTCGACAACTCTGATCTCGCGTGCTACCTCAACCTCGACCGTCTGGACGACGATCGTTTCGGAAGCGCAGGCGATTGCAGCGGCGGCGGACAAAGCAGCGCTCAAAAGGCCAATTGTGATGATCTTGCGTAACTTCAACATTTTGGTTGCCTCTTTCATTGGTGTCGACATATACAAATTACGTCAAAATTTCGAGCAATAATGCGGTGTTGCGTAATCTTTACGAAATCATACGCATGGTTTCGTAAGATATCAGCGATTTAAGGA
>VXTA01000144.1 GCA_009837685.1 Chloroflexota bacterium
TACAAGCGATCCGGCACGCCGACTCTTTCGCAGCTTTGGACCGGCACAAGGATTCCGGCAAGATTCGCCACTACGCCGTCGCAGTTGGTCCCGACCTCGGATGGCAGGACGAAGGTGTCGCGTCGGTTTCCGAACGCCGGGTGCCGGCACAGATCATCTACTCGATACTCGAGCAGGACCCAGCGCGGGCAATCATCGATGCGGCAACCGCAAACGATGTCGGAGTATTCACACGAGTTCCGCACGCTTCAGGTATGCTCGATGGCACGCACACTAAGGACACTGTCTTAGATGAGACGCCGTTCGGAGAATCTGACCATCGTTCATACCGACGGCTGATGTGGATGAAGTCAGCGATCCGCAAACTCGCCGCTATAGACTTCCTCTTGGAAAACTATGATGCCACGATAGGTCAGCTGGCGATTAGATTCTGCCTGATGCCAAACGTGGTAGCGTCTTGCACTCCCACCATCACCACCGAGGAGATGCTAGACGAATACGTTGCAGCCAGTGATCTTGGCCGTTTCGATGCTGCTGACATGACGACGTTGGATCGCCTCTATGCCACCAACTTCGATGTGGACGATGAGCCGGCGCGCATGAAATCTAGCGTGTCGCCGACTGGCTTCGTGTTGATGGACGGTGTTACCGAGATCGAGCCAGCCGCGGCGTAGAATTGATTAACCTAGTCGGTCACGCCGACTTCGACCGCTTCTTCGTCTTCTTCTCCATCCACGCCGTCGTCCCCGTAGTCAATTTCGTCCTCATATTCGGCATCATCGGCGTAACGATTTAATTCGTTCTCCAAGAGTTCGAAGTCGCGCTTGGAGATGATATGCACCATGCCGAAGAGCGCGAGTTCCCACATCTCGGGCGGCCAACGCTTCACATACTCCATCGTCGGTCCAACCTGCAACGCGTCTACCCAATCCCCATCCTCCGCGATAACGTCAGGCTCGATCGGGACTCGATTCCGGAATTTCTCCTTCTTAGTGTGGTGTTTCCAGATCGGGGAACTATCGTGAAGCACCTTCGCCGTCACCGTTGCAGCGGCAGCAAAGCTGCGATCGTCCCGAATATAGAAGACGATGCGGTCACCTGAAACCATCTGCGAAGCCTTGCGTGAGTTAGGCGCGTCGATGCCGATCAGGTCGAAGCCACGCTCTCGCGTGATGTCGTAGTTCTCGCGGGTGGTATTGATCAGCCAACAAGTCATCGCCAATTCAAGATAATACGCTAGATACTTGTACCCCCAAAACATCCGACACCAGACGAGGTGAAAATTGACCGACCAGAGTCGAGAAATCGAAGGCCGCGTGACATCCTTCTTGGACGATATCGGAGCATCTTACGAAGTCGTCGAGATTGATCCTGACTTCGCCGATACCATCAACTTCTGCGAAAAGTACGACTTTCCCATCGAGACATCCGGCAACACCATCATCGTCGCAAGCAAACGCGGCGCCAAGAAGCACTCGGCTTCGGTCGTGCGCGCCGACAAACGTCTCGACGTAAACCACAAGGTCTGCGAACTCATGAGCATCAAGCGCGCCTCATTCGCAAAAGCCGAAGAGACATCCGAACTTACCGGCATGATGATCGGCGGCGTTACCTGCCTCGCTCTCCCACCTGACATCCCCATCTACATCGACTCCTCTCTCCTCGAACAGCCCTACGTCATCCTCGGAGGTGGCAGCCGCTCCACAAAGATAAAGGCGGATCCCAAAGTTCTCGAGATGATCCCGAACGCGGAGATCATCGATGATCTGACGTTGTAGACCTAGTACTCAGCCCGCCGCTGGAACTTCGCCCGGATGTAGATCGCCGCAGCGTTCATCGTCAACAGCATCACCAACAGAATGACGATTGCCGCAGCCGCGATGTGTCGGAAATCGTCTTGCGGCTGCGATACCCACGTCACGATTTGGAGCGGTAGCACCGTGAAGCGGTCGAACGGCGAGGTCGGCACATAGGTGATGAACACTAGCGAACTCACTACCAAGATCGGTGCCGTTTCGCCTATAGCACGCGACATCGCCAAGATGATGCCCGACATGATGCTCGGTATCGCCTGCGGCAAAACCACCATCTTCACCACCTGCCAGCGGGTCGCTCCCATAGCGTAAGCCGCGTCGCGGTAACTTGGTGGCACCGCCCGGATCGCCTCCTGTGAAGCGATGATCACGATCGGCATCACGAGCAACGAGAGCGTCAATGCTCCTGCTACTAGGCTCCGCTGCCCGTCGAACAGGTACTGGACGAAAATGGCGAGACCGAGCAGTCCGTAGACCACCGAAGGTACACCGGCCAGGTTCGAGATGTTCAGCTGAATCAAACGTGTAATCCGATTCGCGGGGGCAAACTCTTCGAGGTAGATCGCTGTGGCAATCCCTACCGGCACGGTCTTGATCGCGGTGAGAATGATCTCCCAGAATGTTCCTGCGATCGGCGCTAGTATTCCTGACTCGTCAGGATGTCGCGAGGAGTAGCTGCTCAAAAACTGCCAATCAAGCCAGCCGATGCTGTCGATGAACACCTCGATCAGCAGCCAAGCAAGCACCAGCACCCCGATAACCACCGAGCCCGCGAAAAGTGCCGCGAAAACATTGTCCCGCGCCAGTCGGTAGGTCTTGCGAGTGCTGCTTAGAGAATGAAAAGCCATTCGCCTTACCTGCTGGCGATTGAAGTGAGAAATAGTCGCTTCGGGTTATTTACTCGTACTGCTGGCGGAA
>VXTA01000004.1:0-2027 GCA_009837685.1 Chloroflexota bacterium
GCCAGAGGCAGAAACCTTGACTGGCGTGGAGATCGAATCGGTGGAAGATATAGAACTGGCAGGCGGCGAGTTGGTGATGATGGGTGCGGATGCTGCGGTTGTCAAGGGTGGACACTTCGACGATGGCACCGGACGCGTCAACGATGTTTTGGTAACTAAAGAAGGCGCTCGCACGTTCACGACTTTGCGGATCGACACAACCAGCAATCACGGTACCGGTTGTACCTTTGCATCGGCCATCGCCGCGCATTTGGCACATGGAGTAGAGCTAGAACTGGCCGTCGAAATGTCCCAACGTTACGTCTGGAACGCAATGGCGAACGCCGCCCCAATCGGTGGCGGACACGGACCTTTGAATCACATGTGGGCACATTCGTACGACCCGAACAAGCAAGATTAGAAAGTCTGGAGATGCAATGACGACACCGCTATTCATCACTGAAGAGCAAGTCAAATCGCTGTTCACGATGCCGATTGCACTGGATGCGGTCGAAGAGGCATTCAAAGCCCGCGCCAAAGGCGATGCGTTTAACGAGCCTCGCCGGAGGTTGCCTACGAGTTCGGGTGCTTACAACGTTATGTTTGCGACGTGGCGCGGGCACCAGATCGCAGGGTTGAAGTCATATCCCGGTGGTTCAGGCGGCATCAACTTTCACGTCATGCTCTACGACACGTCGAACAACTCGCTGGTAGCAGTGATCGAGGCCAACCGCATGGGGCAGGTACGTACCGGTGCAGCGTCGGGCGTGGCGACCAAATACATGGCACGCGAGGACGCACAGACAGTGGGGATCATCGGTTCCGGGTACCAAGCAGAGACACAGTTGACGGCAATCGCGCACGTCAGAGATATCAAGACTGCCAAGGTCTACAGCCGTTTGGAAGAGAACCGCACCCGATACGCTACCAAGATGTCGGATGTATTGGGCATCGATGTCACGGCAGTTTCTAGTGGCGAAGAGGCAGCCGACTCGGACATCGTAGCCACGATCACGAATTCGCAGCAGCCCGTCCTGCTTGGGGAGTGGCTGAAGCCGGGTGCACACATCAACGCGGCTGGCAATAACTCTTGGCTGAAACGCGAGATCGATACTCGGGCGATCGCGATGTCCGACATCGTCGCGACTGACGACGTGGAACAGGCGAAGTTCGAGTGTGGTGAGTTGATGCGCGCCGCAGAGGTGGGACGCTTCTCGTGGGACATGGCAGTCCCAATCCACGACATTGTTGGTGGAAAATCAAGCGGGCGCGATGACGACGAACAGATCACGTTGTTCGAGTCGCAAGGGCTCGCGTTGGAAGACATCGCTGCTTGCGAACGGATAGTAGAGTTGGCACGAGAAAAAGGCGTTGGCACGCCGCTAAAGTAAGTGGAATCAGACGCTAGGAGGCAATTGATGGCGCTCGATTTTCTGAAGATACCCGACGATAATGCTGTCCGTGTGCCTGCAGAACCGCTCCGCGAGCAAGTTGCGGCGCTCTTCGTGGCCGCTGGAACGCCAAAACGTTACGCGGAGATAACCGCTGATGCCTTGACGCTCGCCAGCCTGCGCGGTGTCGATACCCACGGCGCGACGAACGTTGTTCGCTATACCGAGTCGATACTCGAAGGCACTTTCAAGTCGCCACAACAGATCGAGGTCATTTCGGAGTCGGACACAACCGTACTGTTGAGTTGCGGTTGGGGCTTGGGACACCCGGCTGCGCACATCGGCATGGCGATGGCGATGGACAAAGCCGCCGAGCACGGTGTCGGAATGTCGACGATCCGCGACGGCCACCATATCGGGATGGTCGCTTACTATGCGATGCTAGCTTTGGATCGGGATATGATCGGGATCGCGATGACTAACGCAGGTCCCGCTGTACGTCCAGCTTTGGGAAGGCAGGCGATGCTCGGCACCAACCCGATAGCGTTCGCGGCACCAGCTGGCGAGGAGGCAGACTTCGTGCTCGACATGGCGACATCAACCGTCGCAAGTGGGAAAATTGGTTTGGCGCGTCAGCTCGGCGTCCCGATACCGGAA
>VXTA01000004.1:2037-2717 GCA_009837685.1 Chloroflexota bacterium
GTCGGCGCGGAAGGAGACGCGATCACGGAACCTCCGGGCGATCGTGGGGAGCACTGGGCTCAGAATCCGCTCGGAAACACCCGAGAGCAAGGAGCGCACAAGGGTTACGGATTGGCCATGATGGTCGATATCCTCTGTGGCGTGCTGTCGGGGGGTGGTTATAGCTCGTTTATCGGCGGTGGCAGGAATATGTCGTTCGCCATGGCTATCGACATTGGCGCGTTTCGCCCAGTAGATGAATTCAAAGAGATGATGGACGAGATGATCCGAGCGTTGCACGAATCGCCGACGGAACCCGGTGCTGACCGTGTGATGGTCGCTGGCGATCCTGAGGAAGAGGCGATGAAGGACCGAACTACGAACGGTGTCCCGATCCTTCAGGCGCGTTACGACGAGATCGTAGGGATTGCGCAGCGAGTCGGGGCAGAGGTGCTTATCTAGGTCGGGGCATTCGTATCATCAACTCCTGACCGCTTGACCATTGGATTGGAGTGCTGCTATGGCTGGTTCCACCGGTTCTAAGTCAAAACCAAACATCCTCATCATTGGTGTCGACTCGCTGAGGGCACCGAACCTTAGCTGCTACGGGTATCCGCGTCTGACATCACCGCATATCGACCAGTTGGCATCGCAAGGAGCGCTGTTCTAGAACACGATCAGCGCGCATATTCCGACCACTA
>VXTA01000346.1:0-349 GCA_009837685.1 Chloroflexota bacterium
CTTCAACAATCGTCTCAACCCATGAAGTCAATTCATTGACGAGGTCCCAATATCGGTCATCGTCGAAAACGTGGTCGTCTGGGCGCGAAGGATCCGAGAATATCGATTCCTCCTGACCCAACGATTGTCGTGCTCGCAAGGCGGCGTGCAAAAGCGTCGCCAAGTAGGTTTTGCCCGTGTTACTTTTGCCTACGAACACGGTCATGGGTTTGAACTCGATGTTTTTTGCTTCAGCTATAGGGCCGAAGTTTTCGACATCGAGGATTAGGTTGGGACCGTGTAGGGCGTTGGCCCGGGTCTTGTCTTCAGAAGTGATCATGGTAGGACGCTTGGGCGAAGTTTAACAAGA
>VXTA01000346.1:359-2710 GCA_009837685.1 Chloroflexota bacterium
GATTGCGGCAAGATCAACGAGCAACGCGAAGGATGGCTTATCAAAGCTACTTGAGTGCGAGGAGGGAGCCGGCAGATTGCGAATTCCAACCTAGGAACCGGCCTGACCGACAGTGAGTGAACTTGCGGTTATTGTTCCCCGATTCAGTTACCTGCGAACAATATTGACCGTAAGTCCCCAAACCGCTTCATTGCCGACACCGTGCAAGATGTATAAGCCCGGATCGTCGATCTTGAGGTTGCCGGTACCGACCAGTACTTCCTCTTCACCTTCAGACCGCAAAGACATTATCTCTGTCCAAATACCGCCTACAGGTTTGATTTTGACGCTTAACTCGGGTTCTTCTTGGGAGAAAAACGATGGATCGAAGGAGTCAGCACGTACCGCCACCGCGTAGACATTGAATTCGCCCTTTTCTAATTCAATCAATCGCGCCCCAGATCCAAAGAACTCAATCTGGGTGTCGGATGATTCGCTAACTGCTGTAGCCACAGATGCTCCCAGTCTGTCGTAGTCGATTTCTTGTGGTTGGCAAGCTGTGAGGCCCAAAATCGACAGTACAGCTAGCCCAATCGCTACTCTCATTTCGTATTCCTTCCAAGAACGTCGAGTGGCCACGATAGTAGTTGGCGTTTGGATGTGAGTCTAACAATTGGGTTTGATCGGAGTGCCCCTCCGATAAGATTGAAATCGTGACCACCCAACATCTCATACGGAATTTTTGCATCATCGCGCATGTCGATCATGGGAAGTCAACGTTGGCGGATCGCATGATCGAGTTGACGGGCGCTGTTTCGGAGCGGGAACTGGTAGAGCAGCATCTGGATACGATGGATCTGGAGCGCGAGCGGGGGATCACGATCAAGGCACAAGCGGTGCGATTGCGTTTTCCATCAACGGACGGGAGCGAATATCAGCTGAATCTGATCGATACGCCGGGGCACGTGGACTTCACCTATGAAGTGTCGCGAAGTTTGGCAGCATGTGAGGCGGCTGTTCTTCTGATAGACGCATCGCAGGGGATACAGGCGCAGACGAAGGCGAATGTCTATCTGGCGCTGGAGAACGATTTGGTCAACATTCCCGCGATCAACAAGATCGATATGCCGAACGCGGAGCCGGAACGTGTGGCATCGGAGATGGTGGACACATTCGGGTTCAGCGAAGACGAGATGTTGTGGGTATCGGGCAAGACGGGCGAAGGTGTGGAAGAGTTGCTGGAGCGGATTGTGGAGTTGACTCCTCCACCCGTAGGTGAATTGGATCAACCATTGCAGGCATTGGTGTTCGACAGCAAGTACGACTCGTTCAAAGGCGTCGTGGCGTATGTTCGGGTTCTCGATGGACAAATCAAGGCTCGTGACCGGGCGAAGTTCATGGACTCTGGTGCGAACGGCGAGGTGTTGGAGGTCGGATACTTTTCACCGACGGTAATGCGTGCGCCAGAAGGCTTGAGAGTCGGAGAGGTCGGATACGTGGCGACGGGCATCAAGGAGGTTGGCGATGTGATGGTGGGTGACACGATGACGCTGGTCAAGGAAGCCGCTGTCGAACCTCGTGTGCAGTATCAAGAGCAGAAACCGATGGTGTTCACGGGGCTATACCCGTCGGACGCAAACGACTATGGCGAGTTGCGGGAAGCACTCGGGAAGTTGAGATTGAATGATGCCGCACTGGTTTTCGAGCCAGAGTCATCATCGGCATTGGGTTTCGGATTCAGATGCGGGTTCTTGGGGTTGCTACACATGGAGGTTGTGCAGGAGCGGTTGGAGCGCGAGTACGAGTTGGAGTTGATTACGACGGCTCCGAGCGTGGAGTTTCAGGTCATGCTGAACGACGGTGAGATCATCTACGTCGAGAACCCGTCGAAGTTGCCTGAGAAGAAGGACTACGCCGAGATATTGGAGCCTTGGGTCGACTTGTCCATCATCGTCCCTTCGGCCTACTACGGGAATGTGATGGAGCTGGTCACGAAGAAGCGCGGCGTGTTCAAGCGGATGGAGTATTTGCAGACGCAGGCGGCAGGATCAGGCAACGGCACAATGTCGGGCTCTATGAACGGTGCAGGTCGCAACGCGCGGGTCATGCTGGAATACGAGGCCCCGCTATCCGCGATATTGGTAGATTTCCACGACATGTTGAAGTCGGCTACGCAAGGCTACGCGTCGATGGACTACCAGACGTCTGGCTATCGTGAGGCGAACATGGTTAAACTCGACATTCTTGTCAACCACGAGGAAGTCGATGCTCTCAGCAGCATCGTCCACTCGTCGGAGGCGGCCGATACGGGTCGGAAGCTGGCGTCGAAATTGAAGGATCTGATTCCGCGCCAGATGTTCGCGGTGCCGATA
>VXTA01000229.1 GCA_009837685.1 Chloroflexota bacterium
GCAAATCGACGCGTGAACTCAGCAGCGGCGACGGTCCGTGGCGACTGGTGGACGAAATCCACCGCGAAAAGCTAGACGTTCTGCTTGAGGAATACGGTCTATCTGACACGATGAGCGAAGGGGCAAAGCAGCATCTTAATCGTGCGTGGCATCGCCTCGACGGTTGGCCTGATTCGACTTCTGGATTACGTCGACTCAAGTCGAAGTTCATCATTGCCACGGCTTCCAACGGCAATCTCGCTTTGCTGGTCAACATGGCGAAGCATGCGGATCTCCCTTGGGATGCCGTTATGTCACCCGATGTTTACGGCGCTTACAAGCCATCTCCGAAGGTTTACCAAAACGCCTCCAAACTGCTAGGACTAAACACGAACCAAGTGATGATGGTAGCGGCACACACTGGCGACTTGGAAGCATCGGCTCGCGAGGGATTGGCCACCGCGTTCGTGTATCGCCCCTTAGAACGCGGAGCGGACAACCCGGTGGAGATGCCTGACACCACTGCGTTCGACATCTCCGCGACCGATTTCAATGATTTGGCAGACCAGTTGGGATGTGACTGATCTACCAGATACCTACGTTCAACCACAAAAACAGCCACCAAAGGACACTAGGCTATGCCTTGGACATTTGAAGACGCCGCGCCGATGATCGGTACCATCACTGAGGGCAACTGCTGGACCGGCACGCACATGCTCTACAGCAACGTCGCGCTTAACCGCATCATGCGGTTGGATGTGAAATCCGGCCTTGTGGACGTGTTCGCCGAGAACACTGAAGGCACCAACGGTCTCAACTATGATGCCGACGGCAACCTATATGGTTGCGCGGGCGACGGACGGAAAGTCGTCAAATTCAACGACGATGGCAGCTTCGAGACGGTCGTAGACAGCGTGGATGGTCTGCGATTGAACAGCCCCAACGACCTCGCGATCACTCCCTCTGGCGCGATCTACTTCTCCGACCGCGTCGGCGATTCGAACCCCGAAGTTGGCATCACCTACTCCGCCATCATCTCGGCCGAGAAGGATGACGAAGGCAATTGGGTATGTACACGCCGAACATTCGACACTACACAGCCCAACGGCCTCGTCTTCTCCAAGGACTACAAAACCCTGTACGTCGCCCAAAGCGACTTCCGAGCTAGCGAGAGCCGCGACTTGCGAGCTTATCCGGTGAACGACGACGGCTCACTAGGCGAGGGCAGGATCATTCATGACTTTGGTCCGCATCGCGGCATCGACGGCATGACGCTAGCGTCAGACGGCAGCATCGTCGCCTGTACCGGCTGGGAGATTTCAGGACCCGGTGGCAACGTCACCCACTTTGACCCAGACGGCATGATTATCGAACAGCATCCAGTCGTTGCCCAGCGCCCAACCAACTGCACATTCGCCGACGGCGATCTATACGTTTCGTCCATCGAAGGACACACTTTGGTGGCGCGGGATACAGGATTGACTGGACACCTGCTTTACCCGCAGTGACATTATCGTCATTCCCACGAAGGCGGGAATGTATGTGAGGCACAAAATCGGACACATCGTTACAAGACCACAGCATGGCGGCAAATCCAAAACCGCAGGTTTGAGAAATGAACCAACCAACTGGTGATGAGCGTGATCGTTTGCGAGCGCGCCGTCTCTACCGAAAGATTGATGACGGTACTTATACAGGTGAGATCGTCGATAGTGTCAGATCTATCGTCAATACAGAATTGGCTATCGAGGAAGCCCAGTTGAGTACGGTTGGCGATGACGAGTTCGCCCACGCTGAAAAGCTTTACCGAAAAGCAAAAGAGGCCGTGAGGGATGCTCCGGACCAACCCCTACCTATTGATCCCGCATACGTTAGAAGTTTTTTGGGACGGCAACAGTATCAAGTGAACATAGACCAATTTGGCAGGAAGCAGATTAAACGCGCACCTGCAATCGTTTCCGGGGAAGAAATGCGCGCGCGATTCGGCGTTATCGATGGCATTGAGGCTCGCGAACTTTCGTACGCAGTACCGCTGTCCATCCGAAATATCGAAACTAGGCGACGTGTTCGCCTTCGAGAATGGGCATTTATGACCGGTACGCTGATTCCAGGCATCTCTGACAACAGAGCCCAATTACGGCTCGCTACTGAGACTCTGCAACAAGGTTCGCTCAGGATTTTCGATAAACCTATTGAAGTCGCTGAGGAAATCGCCGACGATCTTGTGTCTGTCGCCAAGTATTGGGAAGCTCATATCGTTCCCGCAGCAGATCGATATCACGTTCGATACATGCTTGATCGGCTCAGTCAAGAACTTAATTTAATGAGTGCCCCGGCTGAAAACCCTTCAGTCTCTCACGATTCTCATCTAGGGGGTCGCAATTTCAGTGCTTTAGAAGATGATACTGCTGGCTCCGGAGCGAATGACGACGTAGATTCCGATAACCCTATCGGCGCATACGCGTCGGATCCTGTCGAAGGTGAGTGGCGACAGAAATCCCATGACACGGGCTACGCCAAGCCTCTTACACGGACGGAGTTGCACACTGCTTACCGCCTCGCCGACGAGTATGTAGCTACGGGTAATTATGAGGCTCTCAAAGAACTTCGAGCGCGAGTGGCTGCGACAGTACGAGAATCGGAGATTAGGATACAGGCATTGAACAAAGAACATGACCGGCAAGTTGCTGCGTTGAAAGACCACCAAGCGAAGGCTCAGGAG
>VXTA01000068.1 GCA_009837685.1 Chloroflexota bacterium
ACGCGGCAACGCCGTCGCCCCTGGACCGACCATGCGCCCGCCCGAAATCACTCCAACCGATTGGAACCGCGCCATCGCCGCTAAAGCCCCCCTGCAACAAGAATCCTCCGTCGCAGACATCGCCGAAATTATCGCCACCCTCATCCACACCTCATCCATTACCGGCGAAATCATCAGGGTCGATTCAGGCCGGCACATTAGAGGTGTCTAGACCCAAAAAGTACGAAAATGACCTATAAAGTAACGACCTCCATCGACTTCTGCTACGGTCATCGACTCCTTAACTACGAAGGCGAGTGCCGACACCTCCACGGACATAACGGACGTGTAGAAGTCGACGTCGTGTCAGACGAACCTGACTATCGAGGAATGGTCGTTGATTTCTCCGACATCAAGTCGATAGTCAAAACCTGGATCGACGACAACCTCGACCACCGCATGATCCTCCATCGCGACGACCCGCTAGTCGATGTACTAGTCGAACTCGGCGAAGCTCACTACATAATCGACCGCAACCCCACAGCCGAAAACATCGCGGCGCACATCCACGACATGACCTCATCTGACGATCTCAACATCACCGAGATCCGCCTCTGGGAGACGCCCAACTCCTACGCAACTTATCGCGCCGACACCAACGGACGCCACGAGTCGTGAACCCGCCCACCGCGGTTCTCGCCAGCGGCGGCATGGACAGCTGCGTCCTGCTCGCTAACATCGCCGAGCAGGGCATCGCCCACCCCATCTACGTCGAAACCGGCATCTCGTGGGAATGGGCCGAAAAGCAAACCCTATCCAAATTCATCATCGCCCTCAACAATCCCAACATTAAACCCGTAACCACCCTTTCGCTCCCGGTTAAAGCCCTTTATGGACAATCCCACTGGACGATGTCCGGCGAAACCGTCCCCGAGTACGACGCCCCCGACGAAACCGTATACATCCCCGGCCGCAACATCATCCTGATAACTCTCGCCGCAATCTGGTGTTCACTTAACGACGTCCACCGCATCGTCATCGGCTCCCTCGCCGGCAACCCCTTCCCAGATGCGACACCCGAGTTCTTCCAGAGCGTCGCCAACTCCAACGGCATGGGCCTCGACCATCCCATAACCGTCGAAGCACCGCTACGCCGTATGCACAAAGAAGAACTCCTCGCCTCAAACCTCGAACTACCGCTCCACCTAACCCTTACCTGTTCCAATCCTCAACGCGGCGCCGACAGCGCAATCATCCACTGCGCCCAGTGCAACAAATGCCGCGAACGCCACGAAGCCTACGTCGACGCCGGGATTGAGGACGACACTATTTACGCGAAACCAGTGCGTCATTCCGGCGAAAGCCGGAATCCAGAGGGGTAAGGAGGGGATGACTCAAGAATCTCAAACACCCTGGTACGTCCGCTTCTTCAAAGGCGACTACCTCCGCGTCTACGGCCACACCCTCCAACCGAACCGAACCGACCTCGAAACCCAGTTCGCAATCCACGCCCTAGACCTCCAACCGCATCACAACGTCCTAGATCTCTGCTGCGGACAAGGCCGCCACAGCATCGCACTAGCCAAAACAGGCCTCTCAGTAACTGGCGTCGACCTCAGCGAAGAGATGCTGGCGATCGCTCGATCCACTGCGGACGAAGCAGGCGCAATCCTAACCCTTCACCAAGCCGATATGCGTCATCTACCCGACGACCTCAAAAACCGGTTCGACGCGGTGATCAACATGTTCTCATCCTTCGGATACCTCGAATCCGAAGAAGATGACCAGCAAGTCCTGCACCAAATCGCAAAGGCCCTCAAACCAGGCGGTAAACTCCTCATGGACCTCCTAAACCGCGAGTGGGTCATCATCAACAACCAAGAGTTCGACTGGCACCAACACGAAGACGGCCGCGTAGTCCTAGAACGCCGACAACTAGACCTAAAAAATTCCTCCAACACCGTTACCTACACCGAAATCCTCCCCGACGGCACCCGCCGCGAAATGTCCGACCTCCAACTGCGTCTCTATACCCTCACCGAGCTCACCAAAATGCTCACTAAAGCAGGTTTAACCCTCCAAAACGTCTACGGCGGTTTCCAAGCCGAACCCTACAACGTCAACACCCGCCGAATGATCGTGGTTGCGAGTAACCCCGGATTAGGAGGGGTATGTGCGTAGGCTGGTGCTGGTGAAACACTCGATGCCCGAGATCGATCCTAGTAAGCCCACGTCGACTTGGAGACTTGGTAACATCGGGCGACATCGAGCAGGAGTTCTTGCAACCAAGTTGAGATTGTTCAATCCAGGGTTGATCTGGTCAAGTCGAGAACCCAAGGCTGTCGAAACCGCGAGCATAATAGCTAGAACATTTGACGTTGCGGTCAGATTGGCGGATGGCCTGGAAGAGCATCACAGGGACGAGGTGCCATACTTGCCGAAACGAGAGTTTGAGAACGCAGTTGAAGCGTTCTTCCATCATCCAGACCAACTTGTACTCGGATCGGAAACGGCGGAGCAAGCATGCGAAAGGTTCACGGCATCGATTGAAAACGTAATGAAGACTGGACAAAAGAACACCATCGTGATAACTCACGGCACGGTAATCTCACTTTTTGTCGCAAGCGTCGCCAAGGCCCATTCAATCTCCCTTTGGCACCAGTTAGGTCTGCCCTCATACGTGGTATTGACTCTGCCGTCTATGAAAATCCAAACAATCGT
>VXTA01000020.1 GCA_009837685.1 Chloroflexota bacterium
ATCGAATATCAAGGCGATCTTCTGGCCACTCGTTGCGGAGGAAACCCGCGACACCTGATGGTTTCAGCTGCGCGGCTTCGCCATCGTCAAACGCGAGTACCAAGCCGGCTTTTTCCACGAAATGGTAGTCAACGCCGGATTGTTCAGGAAGTATCTCTGCTAACTCGTGATGAAGATTGATCGATTCAGCACGGAACCACTCGACAGGGGGACTGCCGGGAGGCGGTTGGAACCGAGTGTGCAACGAGCCAAATGCGAAGCCTGACGCGTGTGCGGCGACCGAATCTTTCTCTATAAGAGCGATGCTGTGACCGGCCGATGAGAGATAGTACGCTGTGGCGCACCCGCTGACGCCACCGCCAATTACTATCGCGTCGTAACTCATGGTTCAAATGCCAGCCAGCCGGGTCATGTTCTGACTCTAACGCGAGCGCATAGTTGCGTAGACCTCATCGGTCTGTCGCCTGCGTCTGCGAGCTACGCCCGTGTTTTGCGCCGCGATCGCAACGCGCTGTGCAACGTTGCGCGCAACGTTTCTGTCGAACACGCTAGGAATGATGAAGTCAGGGTCGAGATGTTCGGCTGGTATCACATCGGCAATCGCCTGCGCAGCCGCAATCTTCATCTCCTCGTTTATGTCCGTCGCGCGGACATCCAATACTCCGCGGAACAGCCCCGGGAAGCACAGTGAATTGTTTATCTGGTTCGGATAGTCCGTGCGACCCGTCGCCATTATTCGAACGTTATCGGGTATGTTCTCCGGCAAAATCTCAGGGTTGGGGTTCGAAAGTGCGAACACTATAGCATCGTCGGACATGCTTGCCACCTGCTCCCGCGTCAGAAGATCGGGACCAGCCAACCCCAGTACGAAATCCGCTCCTTCGATGCATTCAGTCAGTGACCCATTCACATTCTTCGGGTTCGTGTTGTCCGCGAACCACTGCTTCATGACATTTCCATCGTAGTCTCGATCTCGCGATAATGCGCCTTGCCGGTCAAAGCCGACTATATCCTTGACACCGTACGACAACATGATCTTCGTGCTCGCCGTTCCCGACGCTCCAGCGCCCAAAACCACCGTCTTCAGATCCTCAGGCTCCTTGTTGATCAACTTCAGCGCGTTAATCAGTCCTGCCAGCACCACCACTGCAGTCCCGTGCTGATCATCGTGGAAAATCGGGATATCGAGACGCTCTTTCAGCTGATCTTCGATCTGGAAGCAGCGCGGCGCGCTGATGTCCTCAAGGTTGATACCTCCGAATCCAGGAGCGATCGCGGTCACGATATTAACGATCTCATCAGGATCGTTGGTATCCAAACAGATCGGCCATGCGTCTACGCGACCGAATTCCTTGAACAGCAATGCCTTGCCTTCCATCACCGGCAACGACGCGGCGGCCCCGATGTCACCCAAGCCAAGCACTGCCGAGCCATCCGTGACAACCGCAACCGTGTGACCTTTGCCCGTTAGCGCCCACACCGCGTCGGGGTCTTCATGAATCGCCATACAGACGCGGCCGACACCCGGAGTGTAAGCCTTCGACATGTCATCTCGCGTCACGACAGGCACCGTTGAACGCATCTCGATCTTTCCACCTACGTGCATCAAGAACGTGGCATCAGAAACGGTGTTGACCGAGACGTCTTGGATCCCCGAGATCGCTTCTACAACACGCCTGGAATGTTCCTCACCTGAGGTGTTGATGGTGAAATCTCGGATCATTTTGCCGCCGTCGGTGGAAACAACGTCGATTGCGGCCGCATCGCCGCCACACATGCCGATCGCCGACGTAATCAAACCCAACATCCCAGGCCGGTTCGGATACTCGGCTCTCACTGTAATGCTGTATGCAACTCCAGGATTTGGTCCTGACATTTCTGTCTCCCCGATAAATCGCCCGATCAATGACGATAGTCCAATCGAGTTAAGCGGTCATCAACTTCATCGCGAATTGATAGCAACAATTCCTTCTCTGAAATCGTGCAATCATGGTATCACCAGCACCCGCTTGCACTTCATTTTGGCACTATCTAAACCCATTGTTGTAACCTGATTCACGCAACACTTTGAATGCAGGAAACAACATGACGCAACAGAATCAGACGCAGACACCGACCCTGCGAGGGCGGTTCACCACATGCGAAATAACCCGCCGCATCGACCTGACCGAGGACTTGTGGAAAATCTGGCTGAAACCCGCTCAACGCTTCGACTTCAAGCCGGGGCAGTACTGCACCATCGGCGCGGAAGGTATAGAGCGTCCCTACTCCATCGCCTCATCTCCCGACGAACCTGAAATCGAACTCTTCATCGAACTGGTACCGCCACCCGACGGCAACTTGACACCCGTACTGTTCGACTTGTCGGTGGGAACCGAACTAACGTTGCGACCGCGCGCTAAGGGCATTTTCGTCTTCAAACCCGAATTCAAAAACCACGTCATGGTCGGTACCGTAACCGGCATCGTGCCCTACGTATCTATGCTGAGGAAGTTGCTGAACGATCCCGAATGGAATGCCGACGGTCCGATCAAACGCGAAGACTACAACTTCTATGTTCTCGAAGGCGCGAGTTATCTCGACGAGTTCGGATACGACGATGAACTTGAAGAACTTGCCAACGCCCATGGCAATATCGAATTCTTCAGTTCAGTGAGTCGACCGACCGAGTCTAGAAACGACGGTTGGAAAGGTGCAAC
>VXTA01000176.1 GCA_009837685.1 Chloroflexota bacterium
CAAATGGAGTGTCGTGGAAAACCGAGTATGCGATTTATTCGTATCTAATAGATTTACGCGTCTATACGCCCATTACTAATCAATATCGGTTTTTCTGAATTTAATGTCCTGATCAATCCCGATATGTTCAGATGATCCTTGAATTATCGGTCATGACGGCAATAGCGGTGAGAACGTGATGCCGCGGATGGCGGGGAGAGCAATTGCCGTACCGAGAAGCTGCCTCCGAAACTTGCGATGCTTGCCGTTGGTAATCCGATATGCGACAATTGCCGCACTATGAAAGCACTGAGAATTCACGGCAATAAAGACATCCGCATGGAAGACCTACCTGAACCGATTCCAGGCTTCGGGGAAGCGAAACTGCGGATCACCAACACCTCGATCTGCGCTACCGACATTGAAGAGTGGCAATATGGTCCCCTATGGACGCAGCATGGCGGCCCTAACCCCATAAGCGGTCAAGAGATGCCGCTGATTCTCGGACACGAAATATCTGGACACGTCGATTCATTAGGCGAAGATGTTGCCGGATTGTCCATCGGAGATCGAGTCGTTGTTAACAACGTCCGAACATGCGGCACGTGCTTCTGGTGCATGCGTGGGTCGCAAGCCACCTGCAACAGTATGTGCGTCGCGGGTTTATCTGCCGATGGCGGTCTCGCAGAATACATGAGCTGGCCCGCGAACCATCTGATCAAATTACCCGACAACATTTCGGATCGTGAAGCGCCTTTGATCGAACCAGCGACCGTCGCGGTCCACGCTGTCCGCAGATCGGGCGTTAAGGTGGGCGACAATGTCGCGGTTATCGGCTGTGGCACGGTGGGATTGTTGACGGTGCAGGCGTTTCGGGCAGCAGGCGCACGCGTCATCGCCGTCGACGTGAGGGAAGACAGCATCGCGTTGGCCAAATCTCTAGGCGCAGACGACACGATAAATTCTGCCGACGGCAGAGCCATGGAGCTACTGCTCGACCTCACCGACGGGATCGGGGCCGATATCGCGGCCGAGACCGCTGGAGCCGAAATGACGCCACAGTTGGCGATCGATTACACACGAAAAGCTGGGACGACAGTATTGGTCGGTATCTATTCCGCTACGCCGGTCTTCAACTTCAACGACATCGTTGGTACCGAAAAAACGGTTATTGGATCCGTGGCCGCATCTCCCGGCGATATGGAAGCAACCGTCCGCTTGTTGGCCGAAGGCAAAATCTCCGTCAAAGAGCTGATTTCCGCAGTCGTACCGCTCGATCGTGCAATCGAAGACGGCTTCGAACGCATGATCCGCCCTGAAAAGGATGTCTTCAGGATATTGATCTCGCCTAATGGCTAATGCCGTGCTCGTGCATCCTTTTGTGGACGGCTTCGATAGCCTCGTTAATGGGACGCTTGAGATATCCAATGTGGTCTTCCTCGCCGTGATGATGCGTGACGTGTCCGTGCGAATGCTGGCGTGAACTGTTGTCGATATAAGTCAACGAGCCGTGCATCAGCGTGAGCATGTACTTCGCTGTCGCCACATCGAACATGCTCCACGAACCACCTACCGATATGTAGATTGGCGAGGTATGCGAGAAGATGCCGCGCTCCCAGACATCGTAGTACCTGTATCCCGAGTAGTAGCCGGGACCGCCGGCTCTCGCGGCTAGCCACGAGTTGCTGTCGATCTTGACCGTTTCATTGAGGCTCAACTTACGCGTCGGCTTATCTACCTCCGAGGAGGCGACCACTTTGCCCTCTTGAATGATTTCCAACTTGGACATCGGCACGACGCTCTCGGCCCATGCAGAAACCTCGACGGTGCCTGGGCCCGAAAGCTGAAGAGTGTCACCCACTTCATGTCCGTCAACGGTTAGGTGGATTATCGGGCCGCCGCTCAGGACCGTCCTGCCTTTAGCGACGTTCTTGCACCAGTTCTCGTACGTGAACTCCTCGTCTTCGGGAATACGAACGTAGGTTCGGTACATACCTACGGGAACGTCGCTCGACATCTTGTCGGTACCGCCGACCAGCGGCAGTCGATAGCCGCAGTTCAGATATCGATACCACTCGTTATGCATGAACTCCTGCTGCTGGATCATTTCGATTGCATCGAGGCGACCAGTGGCGACCAAAGATGCCGGTTCGCCGTTAGGGAACGGGAAGTGCGGGTTAATGACAAAACCGCCCTGAGCGTGTGCCTCGTCGGCCCAGTGGCTCAGTGTCGTCTCCATCGGACCGCCGATCTCCGCCTCGCCCGGACCGTCGGAGCAGAAGGGCATAACGGGCTGTTTCAGCCCCCACAAGATCATGTGTCCCATGAAGTGCTGTCGGTTCTCCTGCGAGGTGTAGACGATGTTGTTGCCCTCGCGGGTAACGCTGGGATGCCCGGTGTAGTCCTCAACATTCGTGAAGAGGCTGCCCCATTGGGACTGGAGCAGGTTGACTACGTTGAGATCCTCGGCCTGCGATTCGAAGTGGCTTCCCTGCGTTGAGAGGAAGTGGACGTGCGAATCGCCTGAGTACCACCCGCGCTCGTTCATATTGATCCAGCGCTTGAGTCGCAACTCGAGTTCCTGCTGTCCGGGTGCAATCTCGATCTTGGTCCGCAGAGGTTCGTACTCGTATCCGCGAGCAGCGTCGACAACAATCTCGCCTCGTGGCAGCCAGCCCTGAGCGGTGCCGTCGATGTAGGCATAGCTGACTT
>VXTA01000341.1 GCA_009837685.1 Chloroflexota bacterium
AAGTTGGACCCGTTCATCAATCCGATGAAAGCGCGCGGCGCCTCCTCGAAACCATCCACGATGTCTTCGCGGTATTTCAGCGATCCATCTCGAATCCAACCAGCAAGCCTCGCACGCGCCACCTCGTGGTCCTGCTCGAAGTTGAACACTAAGAAGCCCTCGATACGCGCCTGTTTCGTGATCAAGGTCCAAAGGTTGCGCGGAGCCATCTCTGGCTCTTCAAGGTTGTATTGGGATATCTGCCCACAAATGATCACTCGACCACGCAGCGCCAAGTTTTCAATCGCCGCATCGGTTACAGCCCCACCCACATTGTCGAAATAGATGTCGATGCCGTCCGGTGCGAGTTCGGCCATCCTCGCGAAAACATCCTCCGTCTTGTAGTTGACGCAGGCATCGAACCCGAGCTCGTCCGTGCAGTACTCCGCCTTCTGATCAGAACCGACGGTACCGATGACACGGCATCCGTTCATCTTGGCGATCTGACCGACAACGGCACCGACCGCGCCTGATGCGGCAGAAACGAGCACGGTTTCTCCCGGCTTTGGTCGTCCGACCGCCAGCAATCCGTGATACGCAGTCAGCCCCGGCATTCCGATAACACCGAGCGCGGTGGATATCGGCGCAATTGACGGATCGATCTTCCTCGCCATATGCGCCGGAACAACCGTGTACTCTTGCCATCCAATCTGACACGCAACGATATCGCCGACCACGACATCGTCCGATTGCGATGCGATAACCCGACCGACTCCTTCACCTACGATCACATCGCCGATGCCGACTGGAACCGCGTATGAGCGCCGATCGCGCAGTCGCCCGCGCATGTACGGATCGAGCGACAGATACAGAGTTCGAACTAGTATCTCGCCATGTTGCGGGTCATCGACCTCCGCCTCAATGATCGCAAAATCGTTCTCTTCCGGGTAACCTATGGGTCGATTAGCTAAAGTCCAACGGCGGTTTACTAGTTCAGGCATGTCGTGAGTCCAGACTCCTACGCATGGAGTGTTTGAGTGTTGGGTACAGACTATTCTTCGGATTCGAAGGCTTCGTCAGCGGTCTGTTCACCTCGAGCACGGGCACTGCGTGATGCCCAGAAGTAGAACGGCGCGGCTAGTGCGAAAAATACGACCAACGCCACTACACCGGGTGCCCAACCCTCTACGCCGGAGCCGTCCAGTTGGTTGTCAAGCCACGTCTTGATACCGGCACCCACAAGCGCCGCAATCGTAACGCCAATAATGATGAAGACCCACTCTACGAGTTCATTGGGAAGGTGTAATTTGTTCATGCGCGTTTGCGTCTCCTGTCGAATGAATCCCATAATAATGCACCGACCAACTCGCCCCTGAAACCGCGTTCTGTGGAACATGTCCTCTCAAGGTTGTATACTGCGCACAGCGTCCAGATAACCGCTCACGATTCTGAACATGACAACCGCGCCGACTGCTACAACTTCGACTGATAGAGCCGATCGACGACAGTCCCAAGATGCGGTCTTGCGTGTTGATGACCTGCACGTCTACTACGAAACAGCGGCGGGCGATGTCAAAGCAGTAAACGGTGTCACGTTCGATCTGCGGCCAGGTGAACGTCTTGCTTTGGTAGGCGAGTCCGGGAGCGGCAAGAGCACCATGGCCACTGCGCTCATGCGCATGACTCGGCCACCCGGCAAAATCGTCTCCGGCAGCATTGAATTGGGCGACCGCGATCTCTTGCAACTCAACGAAGCCGAGATGAGGCGCGCCAGACTCGCCGAGATTGCCCTCGTACCCCAAGGCGCAATGAACTCGCTGAACCCAGTTATTCGGATCGAGAAACAGATCATCGATGGCATCTTAGACCACGTAATCGAAGAATCTCCCGGAACAACCCGCAGATCCGATGAATCTTCCTTCTCAAGAGCCGATGATTTCGGCGCACTGGCAAAAACGCCGACACGTTCGGAACTGCGTGAAAAGGTCGCCGACCTCTTGACCAACGTCGGGTTGTCGCCATCCGTTGCCCGCATGTATCCCCACGAACTCAGCGGCGGTATGAAGCAGCGAGCTGTATTGGCTATCGCGACTTGCCTATCACCAAAAGTGATCGTCGCCGATGAGCCGACGAGTGCGCTCGATGTCGTAGTTCAGCGCCAAATAATGCAGACACTCGGCAGACTGCAATCCGGCATCGACGCCGCTGTTATCTTGGTCGGTCACGACATGGGACTAGTAGCGCAGTTCGCCGACACCATCGGCGTCATGTACGCAGGACGATTGGTCGAGCTTGGGCCGGTTTCCCAAATCTTCGAAGACCCGCAACACCCCTATACAAAGTTACTCATTGACAGCCTGCCATCATTTAGCCAGAAGAAAGAGTTCATCGGAATTCCGGGCATGCCGCCGCGTTTGCTGAACCTCCCCTCCGGCTGCACCTTCTATCCGCGCTGCCCCTCCGCGATGGACGTGTGCAGAGACACTGATCCCGTAAACATCGAAGTGAAACCAAACTGGCGCACCGAGTGCCACTTGCATACTGAAGCGGTGTCGAATGGCTAATCTGCTCGAACTCGATAACGTATCCAAGATCTTCGGCGGCGGATTTTTCAACCGTTCTAACGTCACGATAGCCGTGCAAGATGTTTCGTTGGCTATCCCCGAAGATCGACCGACGATAACAGCCATCGCCGGCGAGAGCGGAAG
>VXTA01000093.1 GCA_009837685.1 Chloroflexota bacterium
CTCTGACTGCATACGGTATGAAGCAGACGCTCACCTACGTCGCTATATCGGACGAATTGGAGGAGAAAGCGCCACCTCCGGCTCCCAAGTCAAATGGGACCAGGTTGACGGATGGCATCAAGTTGGACAACCCGGTTTCGGGTCAACATGCGACGTTGCGCCGATCGTTACGCGCTCCAACGTTGGAATCGGCAGCGCGGAACACGCGTACTTGGCGCGGGCCTGTGGCTCTGTTCGAATCTGGAATTGTTTTCGATTCGCAAGAACGCGGTGATAACGATCCGCTGCCCTTGCAGATCGAGGGGGTCACTGGCGTAATGACGGGTCCCCGAAATGTTTCGATATGGGGAAGCGGCGAAGCCGACTTCGACTTTTTCGACGCTAAGGGTGCGGTGGAGCACGTTTTGGAAACGCTCGGTATCGAAGCTAGGTTCATTCCGCTTGAAGACTCGACCTACGCGCAGGGGAGGTCCGCGGAGGTGGTGACTAACGACCGGAAAGGGACGGTTCTCGGTTCGGTCGGTGTTGTTGACGACGCGGTATGGGAGCGGTTCGACGCGGAGAGTAATGCCGCAGTGATGTTCGAGCTCGATGTAGAAGCGCTGTACTCTTTGATTGGCGAGAAGACGCGCGCCGACAACTATGCTCCGTATGCGAGGTACCCGGATTCGCAACGCGATCTGGCTCTCGTGGCCGACAGCGAGATCCGTGTCGGAGACGCATTGCGAATATGCATGCAGAACCGCTTGGTCAGGTCAGCATCCGTATTTGACGTCTACGAAGGTGGCGGCTTGGGAGAAGGCAAGAAATCGTTGGGCATCAGGGTCACATACCAATCCGAAACTCAGACACTCACATCTGAGCAAGTTACACGCGCTGAAGATCAGATAGTTAACAGACTAGAGCGCGAACTAGGCGTAACTTTGCGCAGGTAATAATGACCACGCACGAACATCGTTCACACCAGCATGATCGCCCGCATCGTCACCACTACGATGCGGAGATGCTGTCGGTCGAGGACGCGCGTGATCGCATTCTCTCGTATTTCCAATCGCTGGATTCTGTGGATGTGCCATTGATCGACGCGCTCGGGTTGACGCTCGCGGAGGACCTTGTCGCGGAGTTCGACATACCGCCCATGGCCAACTCGGCGATGGATGGGTATGCCGTTAAGTCGGCAGACGTCGCGTCTGCGTCGAAATTCAACCCGATGCTATTGCCGGTCGATGGTTACATAGCGGCGGGTGACATTCCTGAAAAGCCGCTATCTGAGGGTTCGGCGGTCAGAATCATGACTGGCGCACCGGTACCGGAGGGTGCCGATGCGGTTGTCCCGTTTGAAGATACAGATGAGGAAGAGCGACGCGGTGATGGTGGCCAGATAACAGAGATTGGCGTCAATCTGAATGCCGAGGATGGCGACAACATCCGGCCCGCTGGTGAAGATATCCGTGCCGGTGAGACGGTAGTCAAACGCGGAGTCGATATTACGGCGGGTGTGATTGGGGTGGCAGCGTCTTTGGGAAAGACATCGATCAAGGCGATTCGGCGACCAGTGATAGCGATCGTCTCGACGGGCGATGAATTGTTGGAACCCGGAGATGAGCGGCAGCCTGGCAAGATCTACAACTCCAACGCCTATAGCATAGCCGCGTTGGTGGAGAAGTATGGCGGCATCTCTCGTGTCGTGGGCATCGCCCGCGACAGCATCGAATCGTTAGAGGCGATGCTCGAAGAGGCGGTCGGTTACGACATGGTGGTGACATCTGCGGGAGTGTCGAAAGGTGACTACGACGTTGTGAAGGACGTTTTGTCGAAGAACGGAGAAATCGCACTGTGGTCCGTCCGGATGCGGCCGGCGAAGCCTTTGGCATTCGGCGCGTTGAACGCTCCTGATGGTCGCAAGGTCCCTCATCTCGGTTTGCCCGGCAATCCAGTCAGCGCGATGGTGGCGTTCGAGCAGTTTGGCCGACCGGCGATCCGCGTCATGCTCGGTAAAGCTCCGCTTCAAAAACCGACGATCAAGGCAACGCTCGACGATGCGGTTTATAACCACGACGGGCGCCGCGTCTATGCTCGCGTCGACGTTTACAAAGACGATGTCGGAAACTACCGGGCGCGTTCCACAGGGAACCAGAGCTCGGGCGCGCTGCACTCCATGGCGTTGGCTAGAGGTTTCGCGATCTGCCCAGACGATGTCTCAAGCGTTCCGGCCGGAAGTGACATTGATGTGGAGATCTTGGAATGGCCGGACGATGATTTGCTCAGTGACAATGCCGATCATTTACAAGCAAACAATCTAACTAATCACTGATAAGAGTGCTCAAATCCGATATAAATGCTTTTACGACATTGGGCAGGCAAGTGTAAATCAGGACAGGACGAATGACAACAGGCGCCGAAATTGCGCAAGAGACTTCGGTCAGTGAATCTGATGGCGACACGTTGTACGCGATCAACGAACGCACGTACGAGGACGCCGGCGAATCGTATATGTTCAAGGTGTGGCAACGCCTCTGTTGGTCAGGAGAATGCGGGCTGTGTCGAAGGCATCCGGAAGGCAAGCCGATGGTTCCTGGCAGGACGACGGAGCGGAGCATATATAACTCAGCTAGTATCTGCCCGAAAAAGATTCAGTTAATAACTACGGGAATTTCGTTATTGGATGCTATATAACAAAA
>VXTA01000024.1 GCA_009837685.1 Chloroflexota bacterium
GCAGACCGCCGGCGAGACCGGAGCAACATCCACCGGATGCGGTCTCCGCGGTGTCGCCACCACGCCATCGCCCAGCACCTCATACATCATGATGACGGGCGGTGAAACTCCCAACTCCGAGATCTTCGATGGGGTGAAACAAGGCGTCTTAGTGGAGCAACTCCTTGGAGCGGGGCAAGGAAATGAACTTGGCGGCGACTTCCGAGCCAACCTGTCCCTCGGATTCCTCATCGAAAACGGCGAGATCGTCGGACGCGTCAAGAACACGATGATCTCCGGCAACGTCTATGAAGCACTGAACAACGTCGAGTTGATTGGCTCAGACCCGGAACCAGTCTTCGGCACCCGTGTGGTACCTTGGGTTCGTACTCAAGGCGTGGAAGTCGCAACCGCTTCGTAAACCAAAAACCTAGGGTTTCCCCCGCTAGCGAGACCATTGCAAAACCGTGCAAAGCGGCAACAGGTTTCCCCTCTCCCTTGATGGGAGAGGGTCAGGGTGAGGGTGATCGGGGTGGACAAAGGGGGAGAGGTACGGTAAAACACCACTGACGCAATCCTCAAACACCACCTTTTTGCAAAGATATCCCTCCGAACCAGATACAACAGACCCATGATCCGCGAACCATCAAATCACTCTGAACCCGGACGCGATGCCGAACCCGGCGTGTCTGACATGCTCCGCGAACTCTCAGGTGCCGACGACGCCCGCGCACGTTCAATCGTCGCAGCTTGGAACGAGTGGAAGGTTCAAGACGTCTTGGAAACCGTAACCGAGTTGCGGGAAGTGGCAGATACCGATCGATCGTTGGAGTTCGATGCCCTGTTCAGAGCCGCAATCACATTTCCGGCGGTAGAAGTGCGACTGGAGTGCGTACGCGCTTTGTCGGACGGCGGTAGCGTCAACACCGCAAACGCATTGATCGGCGTACTGGAACGAGACGAATCGGCACAGCTACGCGCCGCCGCCGCAGAGGCGCTGAACGGATTCTCCGACCCGTCCCAGTCGCGCAACGCATCGCGCTCCACTCTTACGCGAATCTCCGACGCTCTGCGCAACGCAACCGATGTCGACGAGCGATCCGTTCGCGGGAAGGCGCTCAGGTCCCTGGCTGCAATGCGGCACGAAGACGCGCCCGACATCATCGACACAATGTACGACGAGGCGCTTGACGACCCTGTATTGATGTCCGATGTCCTGTTGGCCATGGGCGAATCTGGTGATCGGTCGTGGTTGCCAACAATCGAAGACAGTTTCTATAGCAACAACCCGAATATCCGAATATCCGCAGTATTGGCCTTCGGCAACATCGCCGGCGATGACGACATACACAGCTTGTCTGAGCCCTTCGACGACCACATTCTGGAAGTCCAGATGGCAACGATCCAAGCCTTGGAACAGGTCGGAACCCCACAAGCCCGCGAAATGCTTTCGCTCGCGGTCTCCAGCAGTGAACCCGAAGTGCAACAACTCGCACAGGCCGCACTCGACGCCCTTAAGGCAGAAGACGACCTGATGTACGCCGTTTCGCCAACCATGGTTGAGCGGGGCCTCTTTGGCGTGCCCGCAGCAGCGCGAACCGATTCGCGCAACATGTCGCGCTACGACGCGCCTACAGAAGAAGGTTGGGCCAACGTAACCCCAGAGGGCCAAGAAGTCGATGTCGCAGAAACCCCAGAAGACATCGGCGAAGACTACGAAGACTACCTCGAATCCGACGAATTCTTCAGAGAATCGAACGTCGATTAATTCCCCCTTTCGCATGGGCGAAAGGGGGTCAGGGGGTATGCGGGCGGACGTTTGCACAACCAACGACAATCCCCTCTCCCCTCCGTGGGAGAGGGCTAGGGTGAGGGGGAACAAGGCAAACTACACCCTCCATCCCCTCCATCCTGTCTATCCATGCAAATTCCCCCTCTGTCCTCCCGTCATTCCGCCGAAAGCCGGCGCTTCAGCGGACGGAACGTCCATCCAGAGGGGCGGTGCAAACCAGGACCTGTCATGCATATCGAGTTCTGCATAGAACCCTTACCAGTGAAGATTAAGATGGTGTCAAAAGCCGAGGCCCCAAACGACAATGGCAAAAATCTCCGCATCCCTCCTCTCCGCCGACTTCGGATACCTCGCCGATTCCATAAAAGCTGCCGAGAATGCAGGTGTCGACGAGTTCCACTTCGACGTCATGGACGGACACTTCGTCCCGAACCTGACCTTCGGCCCACCGATCTTAGAAGCAGTGAAACGTCACGCAACACTGCCCATCGACGTCCACGTCATGGAGCGATCACCCGAGGTAATGATCCCGGTCCTAGCCTCCGCCGGCGGCGACATCATCACCGTCCACATCGAAGGCGTGGCTGACATCGATCAGACAATCGACATCATTCTCGAAGCCGGCGCCCAGCCAGCCGTCGCAGTCCGCCCCCGAACACCCGTTTCGGCACTATGGCCGGTAGCCGACCGCATCAGCCGAGTCTTGGTCATGACCGTCGAACCCGGCTTCGGAGGTCAAGACTTCCTACCAGACACCCTCCCCAAGATCAGCGAAGCCCTCTCGATGATGCAGACCATCCACTCCGACCACCCATTCGAAATCGCCGTAGACGGCGGCATCAAATCCGCAACCATCGGTTCGACCGGAAACGCCGGCGCCGCAACCGGAAAATCCCTCGAAAGA
>VXTA01000122.1 GCA_009837685.1 Chloroflexota bacterium
AAGACAACACCGACTACGAGGGAAAGGTCTGCAATCGCGTCGACGACATCAGCGACGGGATGCTACGCGAGCAACTTTCGGTCGAGGATATCGAAGCCCAGATCGAACTGCTTGAAGCTGAACTCGATTCGGTGCGCGGTGAGTTAGTGGATGCCACAGAGCGCTTCATCTTGGCCCTCAAAGACATCCTCGCGGGCGGTTACTACGACTACCCGACCTTGCAAGTGCTCAACTACCTCGACACTTACGAGCACATGGATCAGCACGTCGAGGGATACGAAGCACTGGAAAATGTCCGATCCGAGTGCCACTATGTCGGTAAGGAGTGGATCGGCGACGCTCCCGCGATTGAAGTTCACTTCAGTCAGTCGAGTATCGAAGCCGGCAAGTACACCCTTGATGAGTTGATCGAACACGGAGAGAAGCTCTTCACCGCATCCTTCAATTCCCTAGATGGTGCTGGACGACCCACCCGAACCGGCGACGCCAGATTCCGGGACCGGCGCGAAGGTTTCGAGAGCTTCAACCGCATTTCGGGTCCCGATTCCAACGCCTGCAGCGGTTGTCACAACATCCCCGCACCCGGCGGCGGCGGTGACAACGTAGCAAACGTGTTCGTCCTTGGACAGCGGTTCGAATTCGTCGATTTCGAAGACCAGATGGAGTTTGATTTCCGAAACGATTTGGAAGACCGATTGCAGTACGAGCAGGAGGATGAGGATTCCCTGACCCTGCAGAACGTAGGCAACGAACGTAACACCGTCGGCATGTTCGGCGCAGGTTTCGTCGAACTTCTAGCGCGCGAGATAACTCGCGAGCTACTTGCTCAGGAAGAAGCGACAATCGCCGACGCTAAGAAATCGGGCTGGCCGGTGCGTCGGGAAATCAGCGCAAAAGGCATCGACTTTGGTGCCATCACCGCCCACCCGAACGGCTTTGTATACACCAGCGAGGTTGAAGGTGTAGACGGCGACCTTATCGTCAGACCGTTCAGCCAAAAGGGTGTGTTCAGAAGTCTGCGCGAATTCAACAACGATGCGATGTTGCACCACCACGGCATCGAGAACTACGAGCGCGTAGGCTCTTTCATCGACCGCGACGGCGATGGTGTGGTTAACGAGATGACGCCGGGTGATGCTACTGCGCTCGTGGCGTTCTTGGTTAGCCTACCAGCACCGATACCTCAAATGCCCGAAGACCCAGATCAACGAGAAATCGTCGAGATGGGCAAACAGAAATTTGAGGCCATCGGTTGTGCCTTATGCCACATTCCGGAACTACCGCTCGAATCGCTGGTTTTCACTGAGCCCAACGAATTCAACGTAGGCAGGGACTTGCGACCGGACGCCGTAGATGCCGTTTTGGAGATAGACCTGAGTGCATTCGCAAGTGAGCTCAAACAAGATGAGAATGGCCACTACCTCATACCCGTTTTCTCCGATCTACGTCGCCACGACATGGGCGAAGACGGTCCGCTCGACAACGAGGAGATTATCCAAGGGGGCGTGCCCACGGAACAATGGATGACTCGAAGGTTGTGGGGATTCGCCTCGGAGCCGCCATTCTTGCATCACGGACGCGCAACGCTCATCTCAGACGCAATCAAGGCACACGGTGGATCGGCCAATGGTGCTAGGAATCGTTTCCTAGGCTTGCCGCAAGACGAACAAGATGCCTTAATAGCCTTCCTCAGAACGCTAATCATTCCGGTCGAATAGACGTGGTCGCCGATGCGCGGATTCAGATCAATGCTGGCGATATCGGTCGCACTCCTCATAGGGATCGCGCTGATCGCGTGCAACAACGATACGTCTCAATCAACCCCAACAATCGCGGATGAGGGTGCATTAACGGAAACCGACGTTTCCCCCGAAATAGCGGTCCTCGCACATCGCCTAGTCTTTGCCTACATGTCCGACAAAACGTGGGGCTTCTTTGGCGCGACGTGCGAGAAGTGGATCGAGATGGACTACGAGTGGGACAAGTCGAGCAGCGAGCAGTACGACGATGGGCGGATCAGAGTTACATACGCACGGCAACCCGACAGACTATTGGGGCCGGATGAACTGGTTTTCTACGTCGATATAGATTCCGGTCACGTGCAAGGCGAAAACGGATCAGAGACTGGTAGGAGCGGCATCGCCGAGGGCTGTGATCAGTGGTAGTGAACGCCGTTTTCGTTAAACTTATCTGGTGTTGAATTCAAGCATGATACGTGACGAATCGATGGGTCACGAAAGCTAGCAAGACAGGACCAACACGATATGCCCCTGCGCCCAATCACCGATGTCGCCCAAGACCTCGGATTCTCCCCGGCAGATATCGAAAGCTACGGAAACGACAAAGCCAAAATCCCGCTTCAGTCGTTCCCGAGCCGTGAAACACCGGGCAAATTGGTAGTCGTTACCGCGATCACACCTACACCCGCCGGAGAGGGCAAATCGACAACCGCAGTTGGGTTGACGCAAGGACTATCCAAGATCGGCAAAAACGTCGCTCTAACGATCCGACAACCTTCGTTGGGCCCAGTATTCGGTCACAAGGGTGGCGGGACCGGCGGCGGAATGTCGACTGTCCAGCCGGCAAACGAGATCAACCTCCACTTCACTGGCGATTTCCACGCCATGGAGTCGGCGCATAACCTCCTGGCTGCCATGCCCGACAACGCCGTATA
>VXTA01000228.1 GCA_009837685.1 Chloroflexota bacterium
AAAGTGCCAAGTGGGATGGTCTCCACTAACTACGTGCAGTTCTCGGATGTCACCGTCGAGATGGTCCAACATCTCATCCATCGTCATCTCGTACGCGCCCTCGGCTCCCGGTTTCTTGGCATAGTCGCAGAACTTGCAGGACAAGACGCAGATGTTCGTCGGGTTGAGGTGGCGATTCAAGACGAAGTAGACCTTGTCGCCGGAGAATTGACGCTTTTTGAAGTCAGCCATTAACCCGACTGCCGAAAAGTCGTCCGTCTCGAGGATTTTGACACCATCTTCCGCGGACAACCTCTCGCCTAGCTTCACCTTTTCCCAGATCGATTCGAGATCGGGGTCGGAGATCAAAATATCCGGAGCTTCAACGTGACCGTTGCTCCCATTGCCCGTTGTCGGGTGTATCGCCGCCACGTCTGCGACTGTGGTTGCCATCGCCATATGCGGACCGCTTTCTTGAATAACGGTGAATGCGATTTCTCGATGCTTCTATTCTCTATCATCGCGCTAACCCGGACTCCGCGCGTGCTTTGAATCATCGAACTCGCTTTCGCCACGCGTCTCAAACAACGTGCGTTCCGTTCGTTACCATCAGAATCAGACGCCCCCTTATCCAAGGCGCATCTACAAGGAATTCGGCGAATGCCTGAAACACCACCGCGCACACAGAAGCGAATCGACGATCTGTTTGATCGTTTGAACGATCTGTCTTGGCACCAAATCGGATACCCGACCAACCAGTGTTTCGATTACTCGGCGCTGTATCCCCTCCTACGGCACAGCGCGAACAATGTCGGTGATCCGTTCCACGACAGCCTTTACCGTGTCAACACCCACGAATTCGAGCGGGAAGTCGTCACGACGTTCGCGAATTTGATGAGACATTCGCCCGACGAGACGTGGGGCTACGTGACTTCGGGTGGCACCGAGGGGAACATGTATGGCCTATACATCGCTCGCGAGATGTTCCCCGACGGAGTCGTCTACTTCTCACAGGACACTCACTACAGCGTCCGCAAGAACCTACGAGTGCTCAACTACCGCAACATCATGATCCGCAGTCTCGAGAACGGGGAGATCGACTACGACGATCTGCGCGAGACCATCCGTATCAATCGCCATCTGCCTGTAGTAGTGATGGCCAACATCGGAACGACGATGAAAGGCGCAGTTGATAATCTCGACAAAATCCGCGATATCTTCGACGAACTTGCGGTCTCCAGCAGCTACATCCACGCCGACGCCGCCCTTAGCGGCATGATTCTGCCATTTGTCGATGATCCGCAACCCTATGGATTCGATGCCGGTATCGATTCGATCGCCATCAGCGGGCACAAGATGATTGGGTCACCCCTACCAAGCGGAGTCGTTTTGACCAAGAGCGACTACGTGGGACGCGTCGCCAGATCTATCGAGTACGTCGGAGCCATGGACACAACGCTCTCAGGGTCTCGTAACGCCCTAACACCCTTGATGCTGTGGCACGCGTTCGAGCAACACGGTCTTGAAGGGTTCCGCGGAATCGTCCACGAATCGTTGGACATCGCACAGTACGCGGTCGACAAGTTCAACGAGAACGGCATCCCAGCTTGGCGCAACAAAAACTCCATCACCGTCGTCTTCCCACGTCCCGCTGACACGGTCGTCAATAAGTGGCAGATGGCCCCCTACGAGAACGTCGCCCACATCATCACCGTGCCGAACGTGACCCGTGACAAGATCGATGCAGCGGTTGCAGATTGCGTCGCAAACCCGCGTACCACAACCTGACACAAGGAGACCAATTACCTCATGAAACAAATCACTGTCAACGTAGAAAACGAAGTCGGCGTCATCGCCGGTGTAACTAGCGTTTTATCTAAAAATGGCATAAACATATTGAGCCTCAGCACCGAGGTGATGGAAGATTCAGGCGTCATATTCATCACGACTGAGGATGAAGATCACGACAAGGCGCTCTGGTGGCTGGCGGATGCGGGATATAAAGCGATGACAGACGAGACATTGGTTATCACCATGCCCGACGAGCCAGGAGCCCTAGCCAAAGTTGCAGAGCGATTCCGCGAGTACGACATCAACATCCAAAGCCTGCACATCATAAACCGAGCCCACGGACACACCACAGTATCCCTCAGCACCGACAACCAGGACAAAGCCCGCGAGCTAGTCAAGAACCAGCTAGTCACAACTTCGGGCGGTTAGCGGCCTTCGCACAACTCTAGGGTTCCCCCGCTCGCGGGGGAAATGTCCGCTCTGCGGACAAAGGGGGCGCGCGGCAGCTGCACCGCCCGCCGCCCCTTTGGATTCCCGCCTGCGCGGGAATGACGGAGAGCATCTGCCCATCCCCTCCACTGGCGCAATTGGAGCCGCGACGAGGGCTTTTTGCGGCGTTTTGCCAGAAGTCATCGGAACGTCATCAAAACAGGTTTATATGTTACTTCAATGTCATCCAAAACGTTTGAAACTAGTCTCTTGTGCCTTCTAGATTTCGCATAGGGTCGCCATCCGGCCGCGCATATCCGTGTCGTCATCGTGCTGAGTGAAGCCTTTGACAGGACGAGAAGCGGAGGTGCTCATTGATGAAGTCTTGGCGGTGGGATCTGAAAAACAAGCGGGGCATCACGAATGACAAGGACTTTTTGGCAACGGCACGCGCGGGCAGAATGCCTTT
>VXTA01000070.1 GCA_009837685.1 Chloroflexota bacterium
CGGCACGGGACCGTTTGTGCTCAAGAGCTACAGCATCGGCGAACGGATGATCTTGTCCAAGAACCCGAACTACTGGGGCGATCCCGCCTACTTGGATGAGGTGCACATGCTTTTGGCAGGTGGGTCAGCGATGGCGATGTATGAGAACGATGAGATCGATATCACCGGTATCGGCCTTGCGGACCTTGAACGTGTCACTGATCCAGAGGAAGAGCTGTCGAAGGATGTCGTTGAGGTTCCACCTTCGTTCAGCACAAGTTACATCGGATTCAACGTGGAAGAAGCGCCGTTCGATGACGTGCACTTCCGGCGTGCGCTCAACTTTGCAGTGGACAAGCAACTCGTGGCGAACGCGGTGTTCTCCGATCTTGTAAGACCTGCGACGGGTGTGATCCCGCCTGGCTTTGTTGGATTCAACCCTGATCTGGAAGGATTGGCTTTCGACGAGGAGAAAGCAAGGGAAGAACTGGCTAAGTCGAAGTATGCGGACCCTGAAACGCGGCCGCGTATTGTGATTACGTTGCCGGGAACTGGTGGTTCTCCTAGCTTGACGACTGAAGTGGTAGCTGATATGTGGCGGCGCACTCTAGAGGTCGACGTGGAGATTCAGCAGGTGGAGTGGGCGACGTTCCTACAGGACCTGCATCGTAACCGGCTACAGGCATTCTCGTTGGCGTGGCAGGCGGACTATCCGGATCCGCATACGTTTGTAGACGTATTGTTCAGGACCGGTAGTTCGATCAACAACACCAACTACTCGAACCCTGAAGTTGACGCCTTGCTGGAACAGGCAAACATCGAGGCGGACCCGGTGCGTCGGATCAAGCTGTATCAAGAGGCTGAAGAGATGATAGTGGAAGATGCCGCTTGGCTACCGCTATGGTGGGGTGTCGAGGGCAAGGTGCTCGTGAAGCAGCGAGTTGGAGGCATGACGTTCCCGCCGTTGTCTGTTCCCATTTATCAGTACGTCTACATAGACGGCTGATATACGCCTTCTCGGTTTGTAAACGCTCATCGGGAGAGTGGTCAATTGCGGTCACTCCCCCGATATTTCAAACGGACGTGTTTTCCCAAATTTCGGATGTGAATTTGATACTTTGTATCTAGTGCAAGAAACGAAGACCCCAGAGAACTGAAGGAGAGGCGCGAGATGAAATTCGCCTCAAGATTGTTGATAGTCGGAGCGGCCTTTGCGGTGATGTTCGCGATTGGATGTAGCTCGGCAGAGCCGACTGCGACTCCGATCCCGCCGACAGCAACCGCGGTACCGCAACCTACAGCGACCGCTGTTCCTACAGAAGCTCCGACAGCTGAAACTAGCTCGAGCGTAGCACCCACGGCGACAGCGATTGCTGCGGCAACATCTACTGCTGTTGCAGAGGTCACTGTGGAGGCAGAGGCTGCAATGGCGGCTGAAGAGACCGCGACTGCTGAGATGAAAGAGGCGGAGGCGGCAGACGAGGAAGAGTTCGATTCCCGGCGCGGCGGGATCTTCAAATTGTTGGGTTCCGACCCAGCCACGCTGGACCCGGCATTGACGACGGACAGTACTTCGTACGACATCGTGACCGAAGTGTTCGGCGGCTTAATGCGTTTGACGGACAATCCGAATGAACCTGTGGTGCTCGATTTGGCGGAAAGCTTCACAGTTAGCGCCGAGGGCACAGTTTACCGGTTCAAGTTGCGCGAGGATGCCGTATTCAGCGATGGCAGCCCGGTGACGGCTTCAGACTTCAAGTGGTCGTGGGAGCGTGCGGCGTTGCCGGAAACGGGATCTACGATCGTGAAGGAGTTCCTCGGTGACATCGTAGGGATCAACGACATCGTTGACGGGAACGCGACATCGGCTTCAGGCATCACGGTTGTGGATGATCACACGCTAGAGGTGGAGATCGATGCTCCGAAACCGTATTTCATCGCCAAGCTGACCTATCCGGTGACCTACGTGGTCAGCAGAGACAACATCGAATCGGGTGGCGATACATGGACTGACGATCCGGTAGGCACTGGACCGTTCGTGCTGAAGTCGTATGAGATCGGAGTTGAGTTGGTTCTTGCACGCAATGAGAATTACTCCGGGACGCCGGCGTTCTTGGACGAGGTGCGCTTCAACTTGGCGGGCGGCTCCGCGATGGCGATGTACGAGAATGATGAGATCGACATAACGGGTATCCCCCAGGCAGCATATGAGCGGGTCACAGATCCGAACGAGCCGATTTCAAGGGAGGTCGTTGATGTTCCGCCAGAGTTCGTCACTTGGTACATCGGCTTTAACACCGAGTCGCCGCCGTTTGACGACGTGCATTTCCGCAGGGCGTTGAACTACGCGGTCGACAAGGAGTTGATAGCGGAGGCAGTTCTCGGCGGGCGAGTAAGCCCGGCGTACGGGCCGACGCCACCTGGATTCATCGGATTCAATCCCGATCTAGAGACTTTGGGTTTCGATGCTGAGAAGGCAACCGAAGAGTTGAACATGTCGAAGTATGCGGACGCTGATTCCCGTCCACGTATCGTGTTGACCGCTCCAGGTACTGGTGGTTCGCCACCGGCTTGGCTGGTCGCTGTAGGTGATATGTGGGCCAGAACCCTTGGCGTGGATGTGGAGTTCCAAGAAGTCGAGTGGGCTACGTTCCTGGAAGAGATCGACAACTATCGGTTACAG
>VXTA01000315.1 GCA_009837685.1 Chloroflexota bacterium
GGCTACACGGGTGCGACGCGTATTGACGAGATTGTCGCGCGCATGGCCGCGTTGCCGTTCGAGTCTGGAGTGCCGTTCGGATCGCTCGCGGTGATGCTGTCAGTTCTGTTGATCGTCGCTGGATTCGGATTCAAGATGGCGATTGCTCCGTGGCACATGTGGGTTCCGGATGTGTACCAAGGTTCTCCTACGCCAGTCGCGGCATTTCTATCGGTAGCATCCAAGGCATCCGCGTTCGCGGTGTTGATGCGGCTTCTCTACTCGTTCGCCGGATTCGATCCGGTAGCGCAGGACTGGCAGATATTGTTCGCTCTGATCGCGACCGCAAGTATGACGGTCGGCAATTTGATGGCACTGTCGCAGACGAACGTCAAACGGCTATTGGCGTATTCGACGATCGCCCAGGCTGGCTACATCATGGTTGGCTTTGCTGCGGTATCGGTTGCATCATCCAGTGGTAGCACCTCAGCGGGTCCGCAGAGCATCATGTATTACCTGGCCGGATATGCATTTACAAACCTTGCGGTGTTCCTTGCATTTGCGGCGATTGTGCATCGCACGGGCGACGATACGATTGCCGGGTTGAGTGGTTTGCTGAAACGGTCGCCGGTTCTGGCGATACTTATGTCTATAGGTCTGCTGTCGCTTCTGGGGATGCCGCCTACGGTTGGTTTTATGACTAAAGCGGTGATATTCAGCACCGCTGTTGATCAAGGGCTGATTTGGCTGGCAGTTGTGGCGGTTGTTAACACGGTGGTGGCGGCGTACTATTACTTGCGGGTCGTCGGAGTGATTATGTTCGGTGAGTCGGACGATGCCGATCCGATCAAACCGGGAGCCGGAGAACTAACTGCGGTAAGCATTGGAGTTGCCGGAGCTTTGGTATTTGGCATCGTGCCGTGGTTCATATTGGAACTCGTGGACAAATCTCTCACGATCGTTTGATCGGCGGATCCGTGATACGGCGTCGAAATCACGCTCTTGTAACAAACGTCAGACGGATGGCGTAACGTGGGCCAGAAAAGCTTCGAAGCAGTCTGCATAGCCCATCACAGCCTGTTGCCGCAGGCTGCCGAGTTGGCTGAACGTATCATCGTGAGATACCAAGACCGTTGCCGATGGTGGGTCGCCAACGAGATGACATTGGCGCACGAAGAAGCTGATGATCGGCTGCGTGACACCGACCTCATCATCACGGTCGGTGGAGATGGAACGATCTTGCGGGGCATGCACGCCGCTTCGGTCCACGGCATCCCGGTCCTCGGTGTAAATATGGGACGTGTCGGGTTCATGAGCGAGATCGATTCGCGCGATGCTCTGGAGGGGATTGAGTGGTATCTCGAAGGGAATGGTCGTATCGATGAACGAGCAATGTTGAAGGCGACGCTTGGTGGAGATGCTGGAGGATCGTTGCACGCGTTGAACGACGTTACGGTGCATCGCGGCGCGGAGCTGCGGATGATCGAGGTGAAGGCGGTTGTCGATGATGTAGAGCTTTCGACTTACCGCGGCGATGGATTGATTGTCGCAACTTCAACCGGATCGACAGGTTACACCTTACAACTGGGCGGTCCTGTAATCGATCCCAGCGCGCCGGTCTTCCTGCTGAAGGCGATCGCCGCGCACATGAGTCAGTTCGGAGGCGTGATTCTCGATGCGAACAGCGTCTTGGAGTTGACCTTGGAATCGACTGCTAACGCTAAGATGACAGTCGACGGTTACATCAGTCGAAACATCGACGAGGGTGATGCAGTGACGATATCGAGGAGCGAGCGTTGCGCGAGGTTTTTGCGAGGTGGGCTGAAGAGCGGGTTCTGGGAGGGGCTTTCGCATCGACTGGGTATGCGCATCGGCGCGGTGCGCCGCGGTGAGGAGACGAAAAATTGACCGCCTCAGGCGATGAGAGGTTGCCGCTCAAAACCGAGCGGCTCGACTCGAAAACCGTCTTTCGCGGCGAAAAACTGACGTTAAGGATTGACACGCTCAAGATGGGTGATCGACCTCCTGCGACCAAAGAGATTATCCAGCATCCCGGTTCGTCAGTGATGTTGCCAATCACTGATCGTGGAACCGTGTTGCTTGTCAAACAGTGGCGAGCGGCGCAGGGTTGCTACACTTTGGAGTTGCCCTCTGGCACCCGCGACGGGGATGAGCCTCCAGAAGTGACCGCGGATCGCGAATTGCGGGAAGAGACGGGGTACCGCGCGTCAGAATTTACACCTATCGGCGGATTCTTCCCGGTGTCGGGTTACAGCGAGGAGTATTCGCACGGCTACGTAGCCACAGGCCTCGAATTGGACCCTTTGCCGCAGGATAAACTTGAAGACATCATGGTTGTCGAAACGACCGTCGACGATTTGCGGCGAATGTGTATGAATGGCGAAATCGATGATGCGCTGACAATAGCGGCGGTCACCCGTGCCTCCGCGTTCCTCGACGAAGCTAGGAGAGCGGATGTATAAGCACGATGTCCTGATTATCGGAGCGGGTCTAGCAGGACTGCGAGCGGCAGTAGAAGCCACTCGTCTCGGTTTAGATGTTGCCGTCATCAGCAAGGTGCATCCCGTCCGGAGCCACTCCAACGCTGCACAAGGCGGCATCAACGCTCCTTTAACCGATCGCGGAGACGATTGGGAAGGTCACGCTCTCGACACC
>VXTA01000348.1 GCA_009837685.1 Chloroflexota bacterium
AGGCTATGGAGTTGAATCCGTTCGATTGGGTTTACTTCGTCAGCTTTGTTGTCGTCGGCACGTTCGTAGTGGTCAACCTCTTCATCGCGGTGGTGATCAACAACCTCGATCGCGCCAAGGAAGAGGCACTCAAGGAGTTGCAACCTCCGGTGTCGCGCGAAGAGCTACTGCAGGAACTGCGTGCGACTCAGGACAGCTTGCGGCGTTTGGAGACGCGGATATCAGATATTGGGCAGGAAGTAGACGACCAAAAACGCGAGTCAAGTTAGCCGAATCACTGATCTCTCATCGGAGGCGGACCTTCGATAAACTCGCTTCCCGAGCCGTCTTCAGGGGCATAACCCAACTCCGCTTTGGCCCGGCTTATATCGAAGATTTTCCACTTGTTGTCCGAAGTCGCGTAGTAGATGCCGTAGCGAAGGTCGTCAGGAGCATCGATGCAGAGGCGCACTATCTGAGCGGTATCGCGGTGGCTTAGCCATAGCGATAGAGCGAATGGCGAAAATGTCGGATCGTCGGTAGAGATCACCCATCCGATGCGGAGATGGATCGAGCCCACACCGTGGTAGTCGTTGTAGTAGCTACCGATGGCTTCGCCAAATGCCTTTGATACGCCGTAGAAGCCATCGGGCCGGATCATGGTGTCTTCATCTACGAGTGGGTATTTGCCAGCTTCGAGTTTGTCGAACTTTCCGGTGCCTACGAGGCTCCACGGCTCGTCGAGATAGTTGCCGCCGGTGGCGTGGTTGGAAGATGCGAAGATCACTCGCTTGACGCCTTCGCGTCGGCTGGCTTCGAAGACGTTGTAAGTGCCGACGAGGTTGTTTGGCAGCACGGATTCCCATTCGGCATACGCGGCTCGGTCGGCAGCCAAGTGCACGACGGTATCTACCCCAGCGAACGCGGGTTGCATCGCATCGAGGTCATCAAGTGATGCTACGTGCGAAGGGACGCCGTCGGCTTCTTTGAGATCAAGCGACGAGAGTTCGTAGCGATCGCCGAGACGTTCGATGAGAATGCCGCCGATCAGCCCGGCGCCGCCGGTGATAAGAACCTTTTTCTTGCCGTTTGCGTCAGCCATCAGTTTCGCCTTTCGGACTTTACCCATCAACGGCGCACGCGCCACAACTTATAAGAAGGATAAATCCGTTGCATGGAACTTATCTTGGAGATTAAGCGTCTAGATAATAGTGAGCAACCAACTACAGAGGTAATCATGTCCACACTCCGCATCGCGTTAGTCATCGCCCTAACAACCACCATCGCCTTCGCGTTCGCCTGCGGCGGAGGTGGCGAGTCCATTGACTATGGATACCAAGGTGAACCAGGTGCTCCTGGTGCTCGTGCCGCGCGAGGCGATTCAGAGGGTCAATTCGCCGTCGCAACCGTCTTAGTCGAGAAGGTTGTAGAAGTTGCTGTCGAAAAAGAGGTGATGGAGGCAGAGGCCATGATGGCTCCTGCCACCGCCGCTCCCACAGCTGCCCCAATGGCGATGGAGATGTCAGAGAAATTATCCGCCCAAAACGTCGATATCTCTTTCCAACCGCAAAACCGCATCATCGTCCGTAACGCCGACATGAGCGTCGAATCCCACGACCCGATCGCAACCATCGACGATATCGGCGATCTCGCCGTTGGGCGCGGCGGATGGGTGGTCAACAGCAACACCAGCGACCACGGTTTCTACAACATCACCATCCGAATCCCTGCAGAAACACTGGATGCGGTTATCGAACAGATCACCGCTAACGTCGCCAAGGTCATCTCCGTAAATTCCGACAGCACCGACTTCACCGAGGAATACATCGACCTTGGCGCACGGCGCACTACGGTTCAGAACACCGTGGACGCGCTGTCCGAATTATTGACGAGCGAAAAATACGAGAGCGTCAACGAACTCCTCGAAGTCCAACGAGAGATAACCAACTGGCAAGCAGAGCTCGAACGCATTGATGGTCGCCTCGCCTTCATCAGCGAATCCGCGGCATATTCACGCCTCACTATCAACGTCAACCGATCACCTATCCCGATGCGAGTCGATGTTGGAGAAGACGTCCATGTCGGTATCGGACTAGGTCGGAAGTACACCGCGCGGTTTTTCCCACCGGAGGATTACGACAACTTCGAGATTACTTGGGATTTCGGTGACGGATCTGCGCCGCAGACCGTCTACACAGGTCTTCGCACAGAAGGCGAAGACGGCCTCCTAAGCGTCCCGGTTCCTCATACCTACCATTCAGACGAATTTGCGCCCCACGTCGTAACTGTCAGCATCAGGGCTTACTCCGACCGCGGTCTGGCCGAAGGCGAAGACCAACTCTGGGCGAACGTCTCTGAACTCCCTCGTATCGACGCCTTCGTAACAGCGTCACAGTGGGACGTTGAAGAGGGCCAACCCGTCACGCTAACCGCATCATTCAACCATCCCGACACACTGCGCAACGTTCGATACTCATGGGACTTCCGAGACGGCTCTTCTGTCGTCGAAGGCACTGTCGCTTCGGATGACACCGGTGTCGAGATTGAGCACGTCTTTGATCGGCATCGACCAGAGTCGTACAAGATCGTCTTCGAGATTCGAGGCGACAGCGATGCGGGCGAGGTTGAAGAGACCCATTTCGCCCACGTTT
>VXTA01000298.1 GCA_009837685.1 Chloroflexota bacterium
CTTCGTCCACTCTGGCGGCCTACCCCAAACCTTCGCCTTCGCCGACCAGCTCTGGGACTGGCAGCCAAGCTGATGCAACCTCAAACGATCCTCGACGCCATCGACGAACTGCCGCGCATCGAACTCGCACGCAAGAACACCCCTTTCGAGGAGATGCCCCGGCTCCGTGCTGCCATCGCCGAGTCGATGGACGCAGAAATCGAGTCCGTCCCGCAACTCTTCATCAAACGCGAGGACACCACCGGCTTCGCATTCGGCGGTAACAAGGCCCGACACATGGAGTTCCTCTTCGCTCATTTCATCGAGCGGGGCATCGACACCATCGTAAACATCAACCACTACGACTCCAACAACGCCCGATTCGTCGCCGCGTCGTGCGCCAGGACTGGCATGAAGTACCACTGGGTCGCACACGACATGGTCGACGCTCCGGTCGCCGGCAATATGCTCATCGCACACCTCGCCGGTGCCAACATCCATCGGGTCCCGGAACAACCGACTGCGAAATCCCTAGCGGAAAAAATCAACGCCCAGGAAACCCGCAATGGCAGAAACTCTACCATCCCCTCCAACAACCCCTTCTACGACATCGCCGGCATGATCGCCTTCCTAGAGACTGGGTCCGAACTCGACAGACAGACCCAAGAGGCCGGTCTCGCCGACGGACCTCTGCACATGTGGGGCCTCTGCGGACGCTCCATCGGCGGCATTCACCTCTACGCCCGCAACACTGGCAAGCCGTGGAAGGCTACCGCCGTGGCCCAACAGCTCGAATTCCCCAAAACTTACGAAGGCATTTACCTCGACCGCTCCGCTCGCGTCGCCCACCTCCTCGGACTAGACACCGCACTCGACCCGGGCGACATCACGACCATCGCCGGCTACACCGGCACCTACGGCTACACCACAGACGCCGCCATCGCCGCCATCCACCTAGTAGCCAGGACCGAAGGCATCATGCTCGACCCCAACTACACCGGCAAATCAATGTCCGGCTTGATCGGCGAAGTCAAGGCAGGCAACGTCGATCCAGAAGTGCCTGTCGTCTTTATCCACACCGGCGGTTTACCTCAAACGTTTGCGTTTGCGGAGGAGCTTGCGGGCTGGCGAGCGAACTAAATTCCCTCTCCCCCGATTGATCGCGCCCGACCTCACCTCAAACCCAAAATCTTGCCCATCCTAGTTCAGACAATGTCCGCCGACACCTCCACGATCGCGTCCTCGATCGCATCGCAAAGTTCATCCAACTCCTGCGCCGTGATCGACAGCGGCGGCGAAAGCGGCAGGATGTACGCACCGACCCGGATCCATACCCCGCGACGCTTCAAAGCATCCGTAAACCTCGCTCCGATCCCAACTTCAGGCGCGAACGACTGCTTAGTCTCTCGATCCGCCACTAACTCCAACCCTTGCACCAAACCCATGCCCCTCGCATCACCAATGATCTCATGTCGCTCCATCATCTCGGTCAAACGGTCGGATAGCTGGACACCCCGCTCACGAGCGTTCTGAACAAGGTTTTCACGCTTCATAATCTCCAAATTCTTGAGACCCGCAGCCACGCCACCCGGATGCGCCGAGTATGTATACATATGGCTCCAAGTCTTCTCCGGACCACCCGCGAACGCGTCAGCGATACGCCGATCCGCGATACAACCACCCAACGGGAAGTAGCCGCTCGTAATGCCCTTCGCGAACGAGATGATGTCTGGCTGAGTATTCACCACCTCCGCGCCGAACCACTCGCCCAAACGTCCGAAACCAGTAATCACCTCGTCGAAAATCAGCACCACGCCGTATCGATCACAGATCTCCCGCACCATCGGCCAGTAGTTTTCAGGCGGCACAACACCACCCATCGGCTGCGTCACCGGCTCACCTATCACTGCAGAAACCGAGTGCGGACCCTCGCTGACGATCGCCTTCTCAATCGCCAACGCCGCCAACTCCCCGCACTGCTCCGGCGAATCCGAGTTGAACTCGCACCGATAGAAGTGCGGAGCCGGAACATGAACCGCGCTCGAAGGCTTCGGTTGATAGTCAGTCCGAGGGAATCCCGGATGCTCACCTAACCACATCGTCCCGTACGTCGCGCCGTGATACGATCCACGCCGCGAGATAACCTTGTAACGCCCCTTCTCACCCATCCGCATCTGATAAGCCTGAGCCAGCTTCAACGCCGACTCGTTAGCCTCGGATCCGCCTTGACAGAAGAAAGTCCGCGTGAGGTCCCCCGGTGTCAGATTCGCGATCTCCGTCGCCAACTCAACAGCCGCTGGCGTAACGCTGGCATAGACGTTCGCGCTGAGATCGGAAATCTGCTCGTAGATCGCCTTCGCTATCTCTTCGCGACCATGCCCCGTGTTCCGGAAATACATCCCGGAGATCCCATCTATGTACCGAGTGCCGTCGACGTCCCAGATGTAGATGCCATCGCCACGTTCGACGACTAACGGACCACCCTCTTCGCCAAGCATGGCATGGTTGTTCATGCCGATGAAGATGTGATCGAGGGCTGCTTGCCTCAACTCAGCTGGGCTGCGGGACACGGTTGCGGATTGCATGGCGACGGCCTTTTGCGACTGGTTTTTCGCGTTGAATCTCACTGTATCGCAT
>VXTA01000335.1 GCA_009837685.1 Chloroflexota bacterium
TACCCATCACAACATCCATATCCAACTCAACTCCCAACCCCGGCCCCGTCGGCGGGATATAGTACCCATTCTCGAAAACCAGCGGCTCCTTGAAGATGATCTTGTGCAGCGGCCCTTGGTTCGCCTCCGCAATCATGAAGTTCGGCGAACACGTGTCTAGCTGAACCGCCGCTGCCGCCGCTATCGGTCCGCAATACATGTGCGGCGCAATCACCGCATAGTGCGCCTCCGCAATCGCCGCTATCTTCTTCGACTCCATAATCCCGCCGCACTGACCCAGATCAAGCTGGATGATCTGCGCCGCCTGCTTCTCCAAGAGATTCGAGAACTCCCACTTCGTCACCAACCGCTCTCCCGTCGCAATCGGTATCGACGTGTGCGCCGCAACCCTCGCCATCTCCTCGATGTTCTCCGGCGGCACCGGCTCCTCGAACCAGAACGGGTGATACTCCTCCAAAAAGTCCGCCACCCGGATCGCGCTGTAAGTCGTCAGCTGACCATGCGTCCCGATACCCACCTCAAGCTCGTTCCCCACCGCATCGCGTATCGCCTTCCAGATCTTCGCCGCCTGCGTGATCTCCGGCAGCCCGACATCCCGCGGACCCGGAAACAGCGGGGTGAACGGATCGATCTTGCACGCCGTGTTGCCTTCCTCCAGCAGTTTCTCCGCGATCGGACCTGCCGCCTCCGGATTCGCCATGAAACCGCCCTCCGGCTGCGGCATGTAAGCATACGCCCGCAACTTCTCGTGAAACTTCCCGCCCAGCAAGTTGTAAACCGGCTGCTCCGTCGCCTTACCCACGATGTCCCACAACGCCATCTCCAGCGCGCTGATCGCCGGCGTCGAGTGCAGACTCGGGTGCCGAAAATCGTGCCGATTCCCATACATCTTCGCCCACAGCAACTCGATGTTGAACGGATTCTCACCGATCAGCACATACCGACCATACTCCTCGAGAAGCGAAATCATCGACTGCAAATCGATCACGTTCCCCGAATACCCGCTACCCGTAACCCGCTCCCCAAGCCCCACGATTCCCTCATCCGTCACCACCTGCACAAACAGCAAATGCTGCCCCCCAATATAAGGCGGATCATTCTCCACCACCATCGGTCGAACATCAACAATCTTCATCACGCAATCCTCTCACTGACTCAACAATGCGCCAATTCTAGCAATAAACCCCCGTCATACCCGCGCTAACCCAGTCATACCCGCGCAGGCGGGTATCCAGATCGGAAGGGGATGCTGCATGTCTCCTCTCCCTCGCCACTCTCCCCTCCCCTTTCAGGGGAGATTAATTCGGGGTCTCAGGTGAGGGTGAACGAGGTGGCCACGGGCCCAGGTTTCCTCCGCTAGCGGGGGTAATGTCAGGAACCTGCCCCGTACTCCGATACGGGGGACAAAGGGGGCCACACACCCTTCAATTAAACGCGCCTGCAAACTTAGGAAGCAAGTAGACCTTTGCAAAGCCTTGGACAGCTGGTGCCGAAGGTGGGAGTCGAACCCACACGGGCTAAAGCCCAAAGGTTTTTGAGACCTTCGCGTCTACCATTCCGCCACTTCGGCACTCGACTCCCCTAATTCTAATCCGCCCAATACAACCAGACTAAGACAACCAGACAGTTGTGACACGCTCGCCGAATTTCCATTCGTCATTCGCGGATAATTCAATCTCATGGCGACATCAGACAACCAGAACACTGCAGATCACTCCACCAACCAGCCGTTCCTCGAAATCGACCGCCCGATCGTCTTCCTCGATGTTCAGACGACCGGGCCGGACAGCCGGACGGCAAGGATCGTACGCCTCGCGACCCTTCGAATCGAGCCTGACGGCCAAGAGCGATTCCGCTCTCAATTGATCAATCCCATGGCACCGATTTCCCCCGGAGCCACCGATTTCCATGGCCTCACAGACGATGATGTTTCCGACTGCAAACCGTTCGCGGTATACGCTAAAGCCCTCTACGAATATCTCGATGGATGCGATCTGGCAGGCTTTGGCATCCGAAGGTTTCACCTGAAAGTCCTAAAACAGGAATTCGAGTTTGCCGGCATCGATTTCCATCTTTCCAATCGCACGATAGTCGACGCGATGGAGGTCTTCCACAGACTTGAACCCAGAGATTTCGACTCGGCATACCGACGATTCGTTGGCGGTGAGTTCAACCGTTTGAGTTCTGACGATGCCACAGTAAATGCCGTCCGAGCAATCATAACCGGGCAGATGAATCAGCATCCCGAGTTACCGTCAGAACCAGCGCAGTTGGAGGATTGGGCAACCGGTGCTTCGGCGGAGCAGAACATCGACGACCAAGGCCGGTTCACTCTGTCAGACGACGGCGACCCCATTATCAATTTCGGTCGCTACCGCGGATTCACGCTATACGACATGAGCGAAAACCACGCGGATTATTTGCGCTGGATCGCTGGCGACGAGTCGTTCACTCCGAAACAACGCCAAATCGCCGCCGATGCAGCAGAGGGCATTATGCCCGATTTCGATTGACTCCACGTCATTCCGGCGAAAGCCGGAATCCAGAGAGGTGGGGACGAGAAGAAGGATGGAGCGGAAGACGGGGTTCGAACCCGCGGCCTTCTCCTTGGCAAGG
>VXTA01000226.1 GCA_009837685.1 Chloroflexota bacterium
ATCCAAGAATGGGGGTGAAGTGACAACCAAATCGACTGAATCTGTTTGGATTTCCGGCGTATTCCTTGAGTCGCAGCAATAGAGGTCAAATTGGCTGTAGCTTAAACCGACATGCCGCAACAGAGACCGACTCTTTCTCAATATCAGTGCTTTGACATCACGTTTCGGCGGTGTCTGCCCGCGCCTCTCGTTGATCCGCGACTGGCTCTCGATTGATGCCGCTTGATTGGGCGGCAACGTGTAGACGGAAAAGAACCCGGGGGAGTGTCCCGTCAATCGGCTCATCGCCACCAATCGGATCCAATCGTCTACATAATCGAACTTCCCTGCCTCCTCACGTTCGCTCAACCAAGAGCGCAGCGCGACGATTTGGCACAGCGTCGCCGGGTGAAAGAACACACCAAAGTTCTGATCACCCAGAGTTGGTTCGCCAGCATCCCAGGGCACTTCACCCAAACGGGATTCGATATCGCACAATTCGGGCGTGTTAAGACGCGGCCGCGTCATCATGATCGACATCGGATTAGCGTCGTTTCCGAATACCCGTCTGCCCATCAATGCCGCTTGTATCGGTGTGGTTCCACGTCCCATGAACGGGTCGTAGACCGCATCGGATGGCTCGGTCAATCGGTCGATGAAAAACTCTGGAAGTTGCGGCTTGAAACACGCGCGATAGCTGATTTCGTGCAAAGCATGACCAGCCCGCTGCGCGTTCGTCCAGAACTCGTTGACGAAATAACGCAGAGGCGGCGCGTCGGCAGATTACGAATCTTCGACGAATTCGGCTTTAGTGCCGAAGTCGTCGAAGTTGGCCAACCCATCGACAAAGCTGTCGATGCGGCTACGTTGTTGCACGCTGATCACTCCGCGAGATTGTAAGCAACTCCGAGCGATCAGTGCGTCAAAAAAGGGTAGACCCTACCTGCTGTAACCAGTACTGGGAGCAGGCTGGACTTTGTCGACCAGCGAATTCAACACGAATTCTAAGTCATGGTACGCCGTCGTCCCAGCCATTGGCGAACCCACTCCTCGCAGCATAGTGACGAGGTCAGACAGGTCCCGATGGATCGAACCGGGATGTCCGCCACCGTATTCACGCAAACCACTGTACCGGTCAGCAGCCAAAGCGACGATGGCACCAAAGTCGGTAGTTGCCTCGGGCACCGCAAGCACCGAGTCGATCTCCTGATGCTGGCGATTTCCTTCACCGGTGCTTGGGGTAACCCAGCGCACCTCGACTTCGCCGAGCGGTTGGTTTGAGTTCCCAAGCACGTATGGGTCGACGAGTTCGAGTTCGAAGAACACCGTGGTCGCTGATCCAGCGGGAAGTTCCGCGAACTTCTTCTCCGCACGGGTGAACGACTCGTCAGAAGTGACGCGGTTCTCGTACCCGATCATTCGCCAACCACGCACCAGATTCTCATCCCAGATCACCTGCGCCCGCGTCTGGTCTGCGAACGGGACTGACAAAGCAAGCCAGTTATCGCGGTTGAATAACCTGCGACCTTCTTCCGGCTCGCTCAGGTATCGATACCAACCGTTACCGTGCTGTGCTAACTGCTCAAGCAGCACGTCGTTGTAGTTGTTGATTCCGACTCCGATCGTGATCAACCGCAGTGGGTTGTCCGGATTGTTGTCAGATGCCGATTCGAGAATCGCGAACGGGTTGGTTGCGTCGACGTTTGCCACGCCGTCGGACATCAGGATGACGTAGTTGTAAGCGTAAGGCCGACTTCGGCGCATCTCATCAGCTAGCTGTACACCGAGATTCAACCCAGCTTGGACATTGGTCCCACCGTCCGGCCTCAGATCGCGAATCGAGTCGCGGAGCGCCCTGCTACCGGGGTTGTCGTCTCTGACCGTCAATCCGTGTTTCACATTGTTGTCGAAGTGAATGATAGACATACGATCATCTCGACCTAGGCTCGACCGAATGGTTTCAGCGGCTTCGCGGGCAATCGCGACACGATTCCCATCAGCCATCGAGCCAGAGCCATCAAGGACCAGTGTGACGTTCAACGGCAGATCGACCACGATATCCGGCGCTTGGAACGCGACTCGTGCCAAGTGCAGACCGCTGTCAAGCGGGTGCGGAATGATGTCGGTCTGGATATTGAACGAGTCGTCGTGCCGAGGGAATTCGTAGCCGTAGTTGAAAGCGTTGATCCACTCCTCAGCACGCACTGATGCAGGATCCACCTCATAACCAGATCGCGTCCAGTTCAGCGCCAGTTGGAACGATGTGCGATCAGTGTCCAGACTGAACGTTGAAGTATCGTCCTGTGAAGTCAACGCGAAGTTCGAGCGCGTCGTGTTCTGGAAGGTCGTCGCACCGGGTTGCGAAGGTTGAACTGGTGGTGATATCTTAACGACAGGAGTGGGATGTGCTACTGAGGCTGCCTCAGCAACGGGTCTTGAAGTTGCCGCAACCGCGACCTCCGCTTCCACAACCTTCTCAACTTCAACTACTACCTCTCTTTCAACGATTACCGTCTGCACCACCGTCTCACCCATCACTTCCACTTCCCTATCAACGACGACGGTTTGGATTACCGGTTCGCTCTGGACTTCCATCTCTTTTTCGATGACCACCGTCCGAA
>VXTA01000314.1 GCA_009837685.1 Chloroflexota bacterium
GGCGATAACTACGCTGGGATTAGGCGAGGCTGTGAGGTTGGTGTTTACGAATGAGGGCTGGTTGGCGGACGGGACGCGGGGCTTGAACGGAATACCGCGAGTGCTGGATGGGCTGGTGGATCCGCATTGGTACGATTTCGTGTTCTTGCCGCTGGTTCTGATAGTGCTGGTGATCGTGTATTTCCTGTCGCAGCGCTTGGCGGCGTCGCCTTGGGGTCGGGTGATTCTGGCGATTCGCGAGAACGAAGATACCGCGGAGATGGTGGGCAAGAACGTGTTTCAGTTCAAGTTGCAGGCCTTTGCGTATGGTGCGGCATTGATGGGAATCGGAGGCGCGTTGTATGCGTTTGCGAAGCATTCGATCACCCCACAGGCGTTTGAGCCGTTTTTCGCGACGTTCATCATCTGGGCGATGCTGATACTTGGCGGTAGTGGCAACCACCGAGGGGCGATATTGGGCGCGTTTGTATTGTGGGCGGTGATTTCGAGTTCGCAGTTCTTGCCGGGATTCTTGGGCGATCCGAACTTGCGATTGGCGGTTATCGGGTTGATCATCGTGGTTGTGTTGCTGGTTAGACCGGCCGGTATCGTCCCTGAGACGCGTACTCGGACGTAAACAGGGGTTGACGCTTCCTCGGTTAAATTCGGGCAGATTTACAGTAGTATTCAATTGAGTTCACTGGCATCGCCAGTACGGAACGGTTAGGCGTGGTTAAAAATCTCGCGGAACCCGTAGCCGTGTGGTGAATTCTAGTGATTACCAATCAAGCGATCGGGTCGTTGCGTCTGCTCAGGCGTTATCGGCATGAATTAAGAAAGCAGGAGGACCATCTGCATGGTAGCCACTTTCGAAGAGAAGACGGATTATTCGGTAGTCGGGACACGTCCGATCCGGCACGATGGACTGGACAAGGTCACGGGACGTGCGGTTTACGGCGGCGACGTTAAGTTGCCTGGTCTGATCTGGGGCGACGTATTGCGAACGGACCAAGTCCACGCTCGCATTCTGAGTATCGACACTTCCGAGGCAGAGGCATTGCCCGGCGTGTTCGCCGTAGCGACCCATAAGGACTTCCCGACCGCGGCGGACATGGAAATTGAGACTGGTGAAGAAGTCCTCAACATGAAGCGCACCCAAGACAACGTGATGGCTTCGGACAAGGTTCTATACAGCGGCCACGTAGTCGCAGCAGTCGCAGCGGTCGACCGGAACACAGCAACCGAAGCGGTGCGACGGATCAAGGTTGAGTATGAGGCGCTTCCACCCGTGCGAAACGTAGACGAAGCGATGGCTGACGGCGCGCCGATACTGCTCGAGGATCTGGTGGGCAACCACTTCGGCGAGAGCGTTCCTAACACGAACGTCGCGATCGCGGTCCGGCATGAGTTTGGCGATCCCGATGGTGCGTTCGATGACTGCGATCTGGTGGTGGAGCGGGAAGTTTCGCTCGAGATGGTTCACCAAGGCTACATCGAACCGCATAACGCGACCGCCATTTGGGACGAAAACGACCACGTTCGCGTGTGGGAAAGCACGCAGGGGATGTTTGCAGTCAAGGAACAGACTGCTGCGCTCGTCGGTCTACCTGACTCCAATGTGGTCGCCGAATCCGTTGAAATCGGCGGCGGTTTTGGTGGCAAGACCAAGACTTACCTAGCGCCAGTGGCTGCGATTCTGTCGAAGAAATCGAATCATCGTCCGGTGAAGATGGTGATGGACCGCCCGGCGGTCTTTATGGCTAGCGGTCCGGCTCCGGGCGGCAAAGTCAGCGTGAAGATGGGCGTGACCAAGGATGGGAAGATCCACGCGTTCGACGGCAAGCTCTGGTACGAAGCTGGTGCCTATCCTGGCTCGGCATTTACGGCAGGTATCAACTGCTTCCGTGCGGCGTATGATGTTCCGAATTCTCGGATCGACGCACACGACGTAGTCGTCAACAAGCCTAAGTCGGCAGCTTACCGAGCGCCCGGTTCGCCTCAAGTCTGCTTCGCGATTGAGACCGTCGTTGACGAAATCTGCGAGACGATGGGTTGGGACAAGATGCAGTTCCGTCTCGACAACGCATCGACGGAAGGTTCTCGAAACGGCAATGGCGTGCTGTTCAACCGCATCGGCCTGGTCGAGATGCTCGAACAGGCTCGGGACTCTGATCACTGGAACTCGTCGCTTGGCGAGCCGGCACCTGGGAACAAGCGCGGCCGCGGAGTGGCGGTCGGTTTCTGGATGAATGGCGGCGGCAAGTCCACCGTTGACCTGATGCTGCAAGATGATGGCACAGTTGCGATGAACGAAGGTTCCCAGGATATCGGCGGGTCCCGGGCATCGATCGCGATGCAGGCGGCTGAGGTATTGGGCCTTGACGCTCACGATGTTCACCCGAGCATTCCTAACACCGATGAGATTGGTTACACCGGAACGACCGGCGGAAGCCGCGTGACGTATGCGACTGGATTCGCGGCGTGGGAAGCTGCGATGAAGATGGTTGACGAGATGAAGGTACGCGCTGCGGCGCTATGGGGCATCGACGAAGACGATGTCCAGTTCTCGGACGGCTCGTTTAGCAGCAAGTCTGACCCTGAGTTGAACCTTGGCTT
>VXTA01000347.1 GCA_009837685.1 Chloroflexota bacterium
AATTCGATTCGGATCCGACGGCCTTCCTCTTCCGTGTATTGATAATCGTGAGCGTCACTGTCGAGATGATAAGTCGAATCGCACCCATCTGTAGTCCATCGCCCCTCAGCCTCGAGAGTGCTGTCATCTCCCGTCCCTAACGTACCCAAGTCGATGACTTGGCAATTTGCCGTCTCCTGCGCCGTCGTGGAAACGCCTGGTCCAAGCAACGTTACTGTAACTATCGACAACACTGCGACACTCAAAGCGAGGATCGTTCGCGTTCCGATTCGGGTCAACTCGATTGGCATTAACGAACCATAAGTTTTGAGACCATCTTTCACAGTTAATCCCCTTTCAGAGGCGAATTGATAGAACGTATTGCAACCCAAGATTCTAAATCGGAGTTATCTATCCGAATCAGAGATTGATGGTTGCCAGATACGGCAACTCAGCGGAGGGCGGGCTAAGCACGCGCCTCCACACATCCTGTTTCAGCCATCAATCTCCGCAAAGCATCCGCCGCCATCTTCATCCCTTCAGCACCGCTGAATCCTCCGCGCTGTCCGGCAACCAACAGGTGAGGTTCAAGCGCGAGAAAGCCCACATACCCGGCATCGCGCAGATTGTGCAGCAACTCACGCACCTGGCCATCGCCCTCACCAGCGACGGTGATGGTGCCTTCTGTGATCCGACAATCCTTGACCTGCACGCACTCGGTGTATTCGGCTAGCAGAGGCCAGCCGATGTCGACGGAACGCGCGAAACCCATCTGTGGGTAGTTGCCGGTATCCCACACATATCTGAGATTCGGGCTATTCACTCCCTCGACGAGTGCGCGACATCGCTCAGGCGTATCGCCTACCAAGCCGCCTTCGTTCTCTAGCAACAACACGACATTTCGCTCGACGGCCACCTCAGCCATCACACGCAGTCTCGTTATCGATTCCTCAACGCGCTCGGCTTGCAGACCATCAGATTCGGGGTAGAACGAGAAGACGCGCACCCGATCAGTGCCAACCATCTTCGCGATGTCGGTGATGCGTCCAAGATCGTCCACAACCTTTTCAATCGGTCCGTCGATCTGTGATTTTCCGATCGGACTCCCGATGCAGCTAACGCGGATCGAATGCGCATCGCACCGTTCTATTAGGCGGACCACTTCCTCGTCTGTCAGCTCAAGAACGTTAGTTTCCCACGCACTCCGCAACTCCAGATAACCGATATGGAGATCGTAGAGAACTCGCAACTGCTCGTCCACATCCTCGGCGATCTCGTCGCCGAATGCGCTGAGAGTGAATTGGGCCGTCATAGCCCTTCGCCGATGAAAGCTGCCACGCGCTCGCCGATCACCATAGATGTGACGTTCGTGTTCGCGCGGATGCAGTCCGGCATGATCGACGCGTCCACAACCTTCAGGTTCTCGAGTCCTCGCACGTTACCGAACTGATCGACCACAGCCATCGGATCAGTTTCGGGTCCCATCTTGCAAGTACCCGAAACGTGATGGCTGGTCACGGCGGTCTCTTTTATCCAAGCATCCAGCGCGTCGTCCGACTCCATGTCCGAATCCATAGGCTCGACACGCTCCGTCACCAAACTGGCCCAGCCCTCGTGCTCTCCGAAGCGATTGGCGATACGAACACCTTCGCGCAACCTCTCTAGGTCGAACTCCTCTTCGAAATAGTTGTAGTTCAAGAACGGTTGAATGTGAGGATCCTTGGTACGCAGACGTAGGTTCCCTGAACCGACTGCGAGATCAAGGCATACGACCATGATTAGACCAATTTCTTCGCTCGCGCCTTCCCCCCACCACCTGCGGCCAATTATGCTGCGGGAGCCGGGGTGAATCAGCATGTCGTTCACCAAGTCAGAACCTTCCGCCGTGTATCGCAGAGTGAACTGCACGCCCGGCAAGCCCAGAGGTTGATCGAAGTCGTCGCGCGTCCGCCACGTCACCCTCACGTGCGGATGATCGCGGAGATTCTGGCCCACACCCGGCATCTCGTGATGCACAGGAATACCAACCGCGTCCAGAGCGTCTTGCGGTCCCACGCCGGAAAGCAACAGGAGGTGCGGCGAACCTATCGCACCCGCCGACAGGATCACATTCTCGGCCTCAAAGTCCGAGACCTCGCCGCCGACCTCGGCCCTCACGCCAACCGCGCGATTCCCATCGAACAGCACTCGGTGTACTAAACAATCTGCCAATATTTCGAGGTTTGGACGTTCCCTTGCACCCGCGAGGTAGCCAATCGCCGTGCTCCACCGTACGCGGTCTGGATTGTTGAGCGGTGTCGGGCCCACCCCAGTAGACCCCGGGGCGTTATGATCCGGACAATCCGGGAAGCCGTTGGCACGTGCCGCATAATAAAACGCCTGCTGTGCCGGATTCCAATCCTCAGGCTTCCACCGACGCACAATAATCGGGCCATCCAACCCGTGGAAATCGCCGCCGAAGTCCGTATCAGTCTCGATCATCCGGAAGTACGGCATCAACTCCTGAAAACTCCACCTGTCATTCCCCCAAGATGCCCATGTGTCATAGTCCTCAGGCACCCCCCGCAAAAATATCTGCCCATTCACCGCGCGCGAACCGCCCACGTCCTTTC
>VXTA01000003.1 GCA_009837685.1 Chloroflexota bacterium
GTGTACTAGTGATGACCCCACTGCTGCCATCGTAGATAACGACACTTGCGAAGATGAAGATACTGGCGAAGTCAACTCAGGCTTCATGGATTTGTCGGGCACCTCGTTGGTTCTTGACGAGGACCGTGGTTCTGGTCGGGCCGAGGGTGACGTTACCGATGCCAGTGCAGTTGCGCCTTGGCTGAACGTGCAGGTCAACAAGCCTTCTAATGGCGTGGTTGTTCTGCAGTACATCGTCTACAACACGAGTGAGCGGGAAACGTTGGTTGGCGGGAAGAAGAGCGGAGACTACGGATCCGGGGCAGATCAAGTTGATGCCAGCGTGCCAGACTTCACCCAATCCGAGAATGATGGCGACAGCGCTTTGTCGGTAAAGATAAAGTCCGATGGCGATGCTAGTGAGCAGAACCTATGGCTCTACGAGACGGGACGCTTCACTGGTCGTTACGAGGGGTACGCGCGTCTGACCGACGCGGACGGTGATGGGCCTACTGTTATTGTCGATGGCAATGAAGTCACATTCAGCAACTGGGGATTGAATGTCGGAGCCGCAACTGGATACGGTGATGGATCGGATCCCGCCAATTCCGGCGCCCCCGCGGTTATCGGCGTCGAGAGTGGGCCGGTGACCATCGAGTACCGGGACACTGACGGCCATGTGCAGACTAAGTCGATAACGATCGATACAGTGCCACCAGCAATCCAGATCGATACACCCGCGCACAAGTCCGAAGATCAGGACACATCGCCAGAGTTCGCGGGCTCATTCAGTGACGGCGATTCTGGACTACGAGAAACCTCGTTCCAGCTCTACGTCGACAACTCGAACGACGAAAATGAGAGCGGTGGAGACGACGACAACAACGAATTGGCGTTGGATCTGCGTGTTGATAATGAGGACGATACGGTTCATGGTTATGTGGTGAAGCCCCCAACTGGCGAGGTAATTCGAGCTATCGAGAACTACCAAGGGTTCAGCGCTACTGACCGCCAGTTCGGTGTCATCGACCATACCGACCTGTATGGGACCGACACTACCTCCGCCGGCATAAGAGATGGCCTAGCCTTTGAGAACGATGCATTGTTGAATGTTCGTGGTGACCGGTACAGCGATGGTGCTACGAACGGTACGTTCGCCGACTCGGTTCGCATCAGGATTGATGAAACTCCTGGCGGTGATGAAGTCGATCCGTATAACAACACGATCGACTTCCACGCGCTGGTAGCGGACAGAGCTGGCAACATCGGCTTCTCCGACAGCGACGATGCTGGTCCGCGCTTGATCAACGACTACGGCACGGAAGATGACGACCGTAAGACTGGTATGTACAACGTACTCGGTTGGTACGCTCGCCACATCTTCTTCCTTGACGAGAAGGATCCTGAGGTCTACCGAGAGCAGTCCGTGACGGGGTTCTACGGCATCAACGACGACAAGAATCCGGTAGTGAACCGTTCTGGCATCTTGATCGCCTTCGACGCGGCTGTAGATGCCGATACCGTCGGTGTTGGCACGTTCGAGGTCATGAACGGCGACGCATCAGCAACAGTCACGGATGTCACGGTCGAGGGCCGACAGGTGTATCTGCTGCTAGCTGAGGAGCTAGCGTCGGATGCCACGCCGTCGGTTAACATCGCCGCTGGACAGGCGATCTCAGACCCGGCTGGCAACCGATTGACGCGCGGCGGACTCGCCACTGCAGTCGCAGTTAATGACGGCATCGCTCCGATATTCACGGTGACCTTGAGCGGAGGCTCAGGAACTGGTGAAGGAAACGAAGCGTCAGACAAGCTGACCAACAAAGCCATGACCATAACGGTCGCTTCAGACGAAGAGATCCACAGCACTCCGTCCATTACAGTGGTGTGCTCGAACATCGGTTGGGATAGCGACGCTGATGGCGAGAATGACAAAGTTCTTTCCAACTTCACTGGGGACCGCAGCGGACCGTTGAGCAACTCGAGCGCTAACTTCTCCGTACCGGCAAGCTACATGTGCGGTGACGACACTACTGTGATTCGTCCGCAGCAGGTCCAGTCGTTCTCGCGCCCAGGTCTCGAGTGGGAGTACCAGTGGCAGAACTTCAGCGGTGACAAGGCATTGTCTGACGGTAAGTTGACGGTAGTCGCATACGGACGCGACCGCAAATCGTACGCGAGCCTTGGTTCAAAGCGGAGCACACCGACGACGCCGGCTGCGTCCGACACCCACAGTTGGGGTGTGGCAACAGCCGAGTTCAACTTCGACATCACCGAGCCGGAGCTGACTCCCACGCCTGGTGATGGTGCCACGGTAACCGATGCTCGCCCGTTCCTGTTGCTGAACTACGATGACAAATCGACGGTGTCGGTTAGCAAGTTGACGGTTGACGGAACTGATCAGACCGAGCAAGTGCAGACACTAGGAGCGAAGCGCTTCCTGTACTGGCCGGACAGCCTAAGCATTGACACGCACGATGTGGCGGTCGAGGCCGTTGACGCGGCTGGCAACAAGACCGGTTCAGACGAATACAGCTTCAAGGTCGCCGAGCGTGCCACGTTCAACGTCAAGCTGATCGCTGGTTGGAACGCAGTGTCGTTCCCTG
>VXTA01000311.1 GCA_009837685.1 Chloroflexota bacterium
CCGCATACCCCACCGCCGCTGACAAATACGGTTTCACTCACCAAGCCTTTCCAAACGGTTGCCACTCGGATCCGGGCTGAATAGTTGCCACCGTTGACAATAACCTGAATCGGGACGGCACCGCTACACTCCCACTCCCCTCTGGGTTCAGTTCGATCAGTCACTGTCCCCAAAAACACGACATCCGCCTCTTCCAGAGCCTCTGCCGGCGTAGTTGAAGGGCATACACAATCGGAACGGATTTCCTCGGGGCCGACGAAGAGCGACACGTAGAGAATCGTGATCGCTAGAGATATACCGACAACATATGTGGATTTCAGGATCATCTCTAAGACACTAAGCTGACTTGCGGCAAAGGACCATCGACTTGGTTGTTCTTACAACGAGACGCCCTCCGGCCCCGTTTTGTTCCCGCTTTATTCCAATCACGCCCATTCCAGTTCAAAACACCTCATTATTCCCAGAAGCCAATACCTCCGCTGCCCAAAACGCGAAAATCACAGCCCATCATTCAAAATCATCTACATCCTAGTTCAAACCCCCAACCCAACCTCATACAACCGCTCATACCGCGTCGGACGATTGTGATGCAAACGACTCCGCATCAAAACGATCCTCTCCACCGGCACTTCCACCCCGTCATTCCGGCGAAAGCCGGAATCCAGAGGGGGGCGGGGGCGGGAACCCCCATCCCCCGTCGCCCGCGCCTCCAACCACCGCTGACCAATCGCCGCCAACACCCGCTGCTGCGTCCCGCTCCTAACCCGTCCAACCGTCACATGCGGACGAAACTCCCGACGCTCCGCCGGAAATCCGCACCTTACCATTGCACCATCCAACCGCGTCGCCAAACTCGACATCCGACGCAAGTCGCCATCCATACCCGTCCACAAAATCCGAGGCGTCCGCTCACCCGGAAAACACCCATTCGAACCCAACTCCAACATCAACCTAGCGGACTCACCCGCAACCTCGTCCAACTCCTCCTTCAACAACGGCAAATCATCCTGATGCACATCACCCAAAAACTTCAGCGTGATATGCAGATTCTCCGGCGCCGTCCACCGAACCGCATCATACGCAACTGCACCACGAGACGGTCGACGCCTCTGCATACCTCCATAAGAAACCGCACGCATCGACCGAGCCATCGAATCCAACACCCGAATCGCCCGACGCGGCAACGTCACCGCCACAAACAACCGCCAATAAAGCGCATCCTTATCAACCTCCTCATCACTAACACCACCCGGCAACAAAACCGGCTCAACCTCCCGCCGAGTAGCCCCACGACTACGGCGCGGACGATCATCAATCCTTTGGTTCGGACGTTGCATCCAGTAATCATAGCCAATCATTCCAATCACAAAAATCACAGTTCAAATTAACATCGTCACCATGCTCACAACATCCCCCGACATCTGGTGGTCACCCACCACCCTCGAGTTCCAAGAAATCCACGCCCGCGGCGGCACCGACTGGACCACCATCAACCTCTCCGATGCCGACGGTCTGGCCGGCCAAGGCGAAATCACATCCACCCAGCTCTCCGGCTCCGTCGCCGCCATCACCGCACGACTCGCCAACCGACTCCGCGGCCAGCGCATCGCATCCGACGACCACGTCATGCAACTCCTCGGCGTCACACCCGAAGCCTGCGAAGAAGACCAAAAACTCGCCACCGCCGTCTCCACCCTCCGATGCGCAGTTGCCGACGCCCTAGCCCAACGCGCACAACTCCCACTAGCCCAATACCTCCGACTAACCCACGACCACGAAGGCGACCTCCCAGACCGCGTCCAACTCTACGCCAACATCAACCGATCCCTACTCCCCGACGACCAAGGCCCAGTAGATCGCGGCCCCGACGACTTCGCCGAGATGGCCGTCGAAGCCGTAAACAACGGCTTCACCACCATCAAATGCGCTCCCTTCGACGAGTGCCAAGCGCCTTTCGACTCCAGCGGACTCCCCCACTGCGCCGAAGCCGGACTCGAACGCGTCCAGACCATCCGCGAAGCCGTCGGTCCCGACATCACCATCTTCGTAGACTGCCACTCACGCTTCGACCTCAACTCCGCGCTTGCCCTCGAACCCGAACTCCGAGCCGCAGGAGGGCAGTGGTTTGAAGAGCCCGTTGACCCCGTCGAAAACTCCGACGACCTCCGCACCATCCACGAACACGCCACACTCCCCATCGCCGGCGGCGAACACGTATACGGCGTAAACCTCTTCAAACGACTAGTCGAAGAAGACATCCTCGACATCGTCATGCCCGACGTCAAATTCTGCGGCGGCCCCGTCGAAGCCTACCGCATCGGCACCGAACTCGAACCCGCCTACCCCGGCTCAGTCTCCATGCACTGCCCATCCGGCCCACTCTCCCTCCTCGCCAGCGCACACGCCACCATCGCCTTCGAAAACACCCTCCCCCTAGAACACGCCGTCTACGAAATCGACTGGCGACACACCCTCCTAGAACCCCAAGAAACCATCCAAAACGGACACCTAATCATCCCCCAAGCCCCCGGCCTAGCCGCCCGAGTAGACCCAGCAGCAGTAGCCTTCCGAGGCAAAACCTGGAC
>VXTA01000338.1 GCA_009837685.1 Chloroflexota bacterium
CAGCTGAGTTGCTCGACGATCTTGGTTCGGACGTCGTCTAGGGGCATTCCGAGGAGCTGGTCGTAGAAGAATTGGGCGCGATGGGGGTCAAGGGAGCCCCAGTGAATTCTTTGTTGCCCAGCCCCTCTGGATTCCGGCTTTCGCCGGAATGACGGTAGTTCTTCGGAGCCGTAGGGGACGAAGGTGCGTGGTGCGGCTTCGCCGTTGCGGGCCACCATTGGTCGGAGTTCGAGGTCGTGGGTGCGCCACCATTCGACGTCGGCATCGTCACCGAAGGTGCAGAGCATGAGGATGCCGGTGCCCTTTTCGGGGTCGGCTTTTTCGCTGGGGAATATGGGGACTTTGGCGAAGAAGCCGGGGGTGATGGCGTGTTTGCCGAATAGGGGCTTGAAGCGCTCGTCGTCGGGGTGTGCGGTGACGGCGACGCAGGCGGGTATCATTTCGGGGCGCGTGGTTGAGATGACGAATGATTCGGGTACGCTCTCTTCGCCTTCCATGAGGGATTCGTAGACGCCGAATTCGATGTCGTGGTATGCACCCGGGGTTGGTCGGTCTTCGACTTCGGCCTGCGCTACCGCGGTCTGGAAGTCGACGTCCCACATAGTGGGGAGTTCGGCGGTGTAGACATGACCGCGCTCGTCGAGGTCGAGGAATGATCGCTGGGCGATGGCGCGGCAGCGGTCGTCGATGGTGGCGTATTCCTCAGTCCAGTCGATGGAGAATCCGAGGCGGTTGAAGAGCTCTTTGTAGGTCTTTTCGTCTTCGGCGGTTACGATGTGGCAGAGTTCGATGAAGTTTTCGCGGGAGACGACTAGCTGCTCGTCTTTGTCGAGGTTGAGTTCTTTGCGGCGGTTTCGGACGTTGAGGTTTTCTACGTAGGGGACGTTCGGTTCGGCTCGGACACCGAAGTAGTTTTGGACGCGGCGCTCGGTTGGGAGTCCGTTGTCGTCCCAGCCCATGGGGTATACGACGTTCCATCCGGTCATTCGTCGGTATCGTGCGATGACGTCTTGGTGGGTGTAGGAGAAGACGTGTCCGGGGTGGAGGGATCCGCTGGCGGTCGGTGGTGGAGAGTCGATGACGAAGCTGTGCTCGCGGGAAGCGGTTTTGTCGTGCTTGGAGATTTCGAGGGCATCCCACTGAGTGCGCCAGTATGCTTCGCGCTCTTTGACGTCGAAGCGGCGGGGAAGGTCGCGGGGGTTGATGGAGATGACTTTGTTGTTGGTGGTCACTGGGTTGTGCCTTTGTCTGAACCGGGGATTACGGGGATTTAGGGATTTTTGGGATTTCGGTGTTGGTTGTTTGCGGGATATAAAAAAAGCCCGTCCTTTCAAAGGACGGGGCTTTGGTGTGCCTCGCGGTACCACCTTTGTTGCCGCCGCTTTTGTGTGCGGTGGCCTCTCGATGACGCTTGGTAACGGGCGTTTTCCGACTGCGCTTAGTTGCCGTTGTGTTTGTGTTGGTTTCGGCGCAGCAGCTCTGGGGCGACTTCTCGGGTTGACGCTTCCGACGTTTCAGCGGTTGTCGGCTCTCTGGTGAGCGTCAAGGGGTCCGGTACTACTCCCCTTCGGGGCTGTTGTGGTTTTGTTGTTCTGGGGGTTGATTCTAAATCAGGGGGAGTCTGAACCGCTGATTGCGGTGATTTTAATGATGGGCTGTGATGGGGTTGGGTGTTGAGGTTTAATCTAATTCGATTTTGGATTGGGCTAGGAGAATGTCGAGTTTCTCGTCGAGGCGTTGAAATCCCTCGTCGACTTTGCGCTCAAGGGCATCGAATTTGTTGTCAAGCCCGTCGAACTTATTATCGAGTTCTCTTAGCTGCTGCTCGTGACGTTGCTGGCCTTCGTCGAGGCGTTGGAATTTGGTGTCTAGGTCGTGGAGATGTGCCACGAATCCTTTGCGTGTGGGCATGTCCCACTCCAGCGCCTCTACTCGGCGTTCAAGGTCTTCGATTGTGGCCATGTTTCGACTCTCTATCAGGTTCGCTCTTTACCGATTGCTCGCGTGGCTTTAACAACCTGATGCACTAATAAGATACCACAATTGTTGCATGGTCGCAACGGTCTGAGGGATTGATCGGTTTATCCGGAAAGAGAGTCGGGGTCGGCGATGGCAAGGTTGGTTGAGGCTTGGACGTAGTTGGTTAGGGTTTGGGAGTCGGTTGGGTTGGTGAGTTGGTGGACTTTGATGTGGCGGAGTTTTTTGCCGGTGCCTTCTAGGAGGTTTTGTGGGTCGGGCATTGTTGTGCCGTTGAAGAAGCCTAGTCGGATGTAATCGTTGTGGGGTTGGATCCAGGTGATGGTTCGTCGGGAGATTTCGGGGAGCCAGTAGCAGGGGGAGCCCCATTTGATGCCTTCGGTGAAGTTATGGCCGGAGGCGATGATGGTGGCTCGGATGTCTCGGAGGAGTTGGTGGGATTCTGGGGGTTGGTCAGATAGCCAGTCGTCGAATATTGATTGGTTGAGGGTCATGTCTGAACCGGGGATTACGGGGATTTAGGGATTGGTGGGATTTTTAGGTGATGTTGGTGATATTTGTGGTGGCGGTTTGGGTGTGATGCCACGCCCTTTTGTCCCCGGTTCA
>VXTA01000250.1 GCA_009837685.1 Chloroflexota bacterium
TGTCGGTACGGAATGGGTGGACGCCGCTTATCAGATTTAGATCGACGTTTTCGAAGCCGTGGCGGTCCAAATGACCACGGATCTTGTCGAAGATATCGTCTGGTCGCATGTCGGGGACAAGCCGAAAGTCCATCTTAGCGCTGGCTTTGGCCGGTAGAACAGTTTTCATCCCTTCGCCTTGGTAACCTGCGTTGAGACCCGCGACATTTGCGGTCGGCATGAACAGGTGTTTGCGCGGCAGGTCTTCCGAGCCAAGACCCGCAACGAACGATTCGTTGCCGAATGTTTCGCGCCACTCGTCGGAGTCGTCGGGTAGTTCCGCCAGTGCGCGATCTTCCTCAGTCGTGGACTCGCGGACATCATCGTAGAAACCTTCGATCAGGATCCGGTCATCCGACGTATCCTTGATCGAGTTCAAAGCGTTGATCAACGTCCAAACCGCCGATGGCAGTACGGTCGCATACGAGGAATGGGCATCGCCTTTAAGCAACGAGACTGACATCTCGACCGCTAGAACACCTTTGAGGCCCAGATAGATCACGGGGCGATTTTGAGCGTTGCGACCTCCGCCCTCCCAGATGCATGCGTCGGCAACGAGTTTGTCTGCGTTCTCGGCAATCAAGCCGGGAAGGTTTGGTGAACCCGATTCTTCCTCACCTTCCGCGAAGATCTTCACGTTACACGGCAAGCCGCCCCATTCATCTCGAAATGCGTTGATGACGGCCAGACGTGCGGCGATATTGCCTTTGTCGTCTGACATTCCGCGGCCATAAAGCCGGTCACCTTTACGAGTCGGTTCAAATGGATCGCTCTCCCAAAGCTCGATCGGATCGGTCGGTTGGACATCGTAGTGGACATAGAGCATCAACGTCGGTGGCTCTGCGGACGGCGCATCAAACCCTACTACCGATTGTGCGCGGCGAAAAGCATCAACTGAGGCCGAAGCATGTCCGTATACGGATGGGAGGCCGTTGTTCGGAGTCGGGATGATCTCAGTTTCAAATCCGTGTTCGGTGAAAATTTCGGCTACCAACTGTGGTGCCTTGTCAAAACCAATGCGCTGCGCGGAGACGCTAGGTTGTCGAACTAGCGTAAAGAGCGTATCTAGCGATTGGTCGACGTTGTCCTCGATATGTTGAAGTACTGTATCCACACTAAGCCTCGGACATTGGTTTTGGTCGATGAACCTCTATTCGATAGCGCCGGGCATACCGGGCTCCAACGGGATAGATTCGGGTGGGACACCGCCAGCGAGGAATCCCCCGTCCACGGTGATGGTCTGGCCGTTCACGTAATCGCCGAGGTCGGATGCTAAGAACAGGCACGCGTTGGCGATGTCGCGCGGGACGCCTCCACGCTGATTGGGGATGTAGTCGCGGGCGTAGTCAACGTAACCTTCGAGCTTCCCTCGGAGGTGTTCCTCTTCGGGTGGCAATACTCGACTGTCGATGTAACCGGGTGCGACGCAATTCGACGTGATGCCCGTGCCAGCGAGGTCGAGAGCCATGCTCATCGCCATACGATTGAGCCCGACCTTGACGATGCCGTAGACGGTATCTTGCGGCCAGGCACGGTAGCTATGGACACTCGAAATCGAGATGACGCGTCCGCCGCTGCCCTGCTTGATCATCTCTTTGACCGCGCGTTGAGAGCAAAACAAGTACCCCTTAAGCGCATGGCCTACTAGGAAGTCCCAGAATTCTTCGGTGATGTTGACAAAATGCGGGTCGGCTGAAGCGACAGCGTTGTTCACCAACACATCGATCTGCCCGTGGGCCTCCAGAAACTCGTCGAACATACGGTTGCGGTCGTCGGTGCTTCCGATATCGGCTTGGTGCCAGCTCGCCTTCCTCCCCATCGCCTCAACTTCCGCGATGATGCCACCAGCGTTCTCGTCGTGCTCGACATCGTTGATCCCCACATCCGCGCCGTTTTCTGCAAAGACGCGAGCGATTCCCGCGCCGATGCCACGTCGCGATCCGGTTATCAGTGCCTTTTTGCCTTTGAGCAGGTCCATTTCGAGTTGTCCTTATTCAGACGGGTCAACGTTTTCGGTTATTGGCTTGATGCCAACTTTAACGCCAATTCGATAGCCGCTCGCACATCGGGCAACCGATATTCGCCGTTACCGGGCTCGTCAGCCGCCAATCGAGAGAATAGTATGCTCGCTTCGGTGACTGCAAAACCAGTCGCCATTTGGACGGCATAAGCATAGGCACCCATCTGAGCGATGTATGGCTCGGCCATTTCATTAATCGGGCGATTGAAGGAGCGGTCGGTCTTAAAATCGGCGATGCCCAACGTCTCATGGGATTTGCGGTATATGAGGTCGACGCGACCTTCAATCGTTTTCGTTGAACCGTCTGTCGTGCCGATTGGAACGGCGACGGGCGTCTCAACCCAAACGTCTGCGGGATTGAGAGACAAGGCGTCCTGAAGCAAACGAGAACGCAGCGACGCTGACGTAAGACGGGCAATCTCGTCGACGTTGTCGGCTACCCTGTGTTTTTTGGCTTCGTCACGGGCGATTAAATCGATATCGAGATTTGGTGTTTCGATCATCCTCTGGATCGC
>VXTA01000081.1 GCA_009837685.1 Chloroflexota bacterium
CTCTTGGGAATAGCAGAATCACATCTAACGTATTTGTTTGAGCGATCGCTTCAACCGAAACCCACGATACTTGAGTAGCAAACGGGTCCAAGAAGACAACACCACGCACATCAGGCCTGACCGACTTTCTCAGGATCGGGCATAGTTCTGACAGGAATGATTCCGCGGGTTCGTTGTGGTAATTGATCCTCCGATTCGGGTGGCGAATCGCGACGATTTTCCGCAAGGTTGTGACATTCCCTTTAGTTTTGTCGTTTAAGTAGAGCTCGTCGAAAGGCCGGTTATCGATATCCAACGCGATCAACGGTGAGCCGTCGCGAACTCGCGTGTCACCAATGGACTGCGAACGACCGTTACCGCAAAACGGGTCAACATACACTAGCTTGAAAGGATTGGCTAAAGAGGGCATCGCTTTAAGGACGCTGGTGAAGAAGTCCAAATATAACCTCAAGATCTTCAATTTCTCGTCAGTGTGCTCGCCACCAAATTGTTGTGCCTGCAACAGTTACTTTCGTCCTTTCCAGTCTCTTCGCCGCGGTATTTTAGCACATATATTTCATGATGTCAATTAAGCCGCCTCCACTATCCAAGGTTGACCGTCAACGCTAGAATCAAGTTAAGTGAGGGGTTTTTATTTGCCGGACTGGAGAAAGAGAGTGTTGCGATGAAGAGCATTACCAATTGGATCAGTTCGCATAAGCCGTTGACGGCGATAATCGTTGCTGTGATTGTCATTCCCGGTGCGGCTGTGGCGTGGTGGTTGGGGTCGCCGCTGTTTATCGATAAGACGGTCGACGAGGAGTTTCCGGCGTTGATGAATGCGGTGATGCCGGCGGGCATGGAGATGGCGCAGGCGCAGGCGACGATGGAGGTAGCGATGAATAATCCTACTGAGGTCCAGGAGGAGATGATGGAGGCGATGGGTGCGATGCTGGCTCCGGAGGCGGTCAAGGTGGGTCAGTTCCGCGATGCCGACTCTTTTCACAAAGGGAGCGGTGACGCGACGATCTACGATCTCGGAACGGATGGTTTCGTGTTGCGTTTCGAGGACTTCAACGTGACCAATGGCCCGGACCTGCGAGTGCTGCTGACGACGCATCCAGATCCGATGGGTCGAGGGGATGTTCATGCCGACGATGTGACGTACGTCGAACTCGGCAAGTTGAAGGGTAATATCGGGAATCAGAACTACTTGATACCTGGTGATGTGAATGTGGACGATCAGCACAGCGTGGTCATATACTGCAAACCGTTCCAAGTAGTATTCGCGGTGGCGCCGCTGTCGATCAACTGATGCTTGGATAGAAAGCGATCCGATGGGCAACAAACGTGCAGATGTAATCGTTGTCGGCCTTGGTGCTCATGGCAGCGCGTCGGCATGGCAGCTGGCGAAGCGAGGCCTTGACGTAATAGGTTTCGATGCCTTTACTCCGCCGCATACGTTGGGGTCGAGTCATGGTGACACGCGGGTGATCCGTCAGATCTATGCGGAACATCCGGATTACGTGCCGATCATGCTGCGCGGGTATGAGGTTTGGCGGGAGTTGGAGGAGACGATCGCTGAGCGTAGCGAGGCTGAAGAGTTGCTGCGGATCGTCGGTGGGCTGACGGTAGGGCGTGCGGAATCTGAGAACATCCAAGGGGTGAAACGCGCGGCAGAAGCTCACGATATGGATCTTGAGATTCTGGATGCGGCGGAGATTCGACGCCGGTGGCCGCAGTTTCAGCCTCGGGACGATATGATCGGTGGGTTTGATCCGATGTCGGGGGTTTTGTTCCCGGAGAAGTGCGTTGCTGCGCATCTGGACTCGGCAGTCCATGAGGGCGCGGACCTTCACTACAACGAGCCGGTCAGGCGTTGGCATCCGGATGGCGAAGGGGTGCGGGTCTTTACCGATCACGGGGAGTACACGGCGGATCAGATCGTGTTTTCGGCAGGCGCTTGGAATCCGGGGTTTGTGTCGAAGCTGAAGTTGCCGTTGAGGTTAGAGAGGCAGGTGCTGTTCTGGTTTGAGACGGCGAGTAGTCCGGAGCTTTTCCGTCCGGAGAACTGTCCGAATCACTCATGGGAGTACAAGTCGGGCTACGGGTTGTATGTTCAGCCCGACTTTGGCGGTGGCGTGAAGACGGCGTTCCATCATGGCGGCGAGATGTTTGATGATCCGGTGGATTTGGACCGGGCGGTTCGTGAGGAGGATGAGAAGTCGCTGAGACATGCCATTTCGCCCATCCTTCCACAGCTAAATGGACGGAAATTGAGGTCAGCGGTTTGTCTGTACACGGACACTCCGGACTATCACTTCCTTTTGGACTGGCATCCCGGCCATCAGAATGTGATCATTTGCAGCCCGTGTTCGGGTCATGGCTTCAAGTTCTCGGCGGTGATGGGTGAGATCGTGGCGGATATGGTGACGAAAGGCATAACTGGTTACGACACGCCGCTTTTCGGCATTGAGCGTCTGCTTTCCGAAGATTCTCAATCTCAGTGTCCTGACGACTGACTTAGAATCAATCGAGTGCGTCGGCACGGACGCGATACATAGCAGGACGACGGATCAATCCGAGAG
>VXTA01000099.1:0-310 GCA_009837685.1 Chloroflexota bacterium
CTGAGAATGCGACCGGTATCGAAACACGTGTTCCGAGAACCAAGCGTGAGTAGATGTCACGCCCGTGTTGGTCGGCTCCAATGAAGTAGCGACGATCTAATCGTTCGTTGTTTTCGTAATATTCGTCGTACCAAAAAGGCGGTGCAAAGCTCCCGCGCAGATTTTGTTTATTCGGATCATCCGTGGCGAACTGAGTCGTGAATATGGTCGCAAGTCCAAACATGATGATCACGAACGCCGGGATGACAGGCCAACGCCTCATGAAATCCCAAGCGACTAATGGTGAGCGAATCACTACTTCGATTGTCGA
>VXTA01000099.1:320-2558 GCA_009837685.1 Chloroflexota bacterium
TTCTTGGACTGTGTCTGCAGCAGCCATCAATCCAGCCTGATCCGAGGATCTATCACGACGTAAAGAAGATCCGAAACGAAACTCATCGCCAGAAACAATATCGTGAACAGCAATACGATACCGGTCAACAACGTGAAATCGTTGTCGTTGACCGCTGCAACCGCGACCTGTCCTACTCCAGGCCACACGAAAACGTTCTCGACCAACACCGCGCCGTCCATGAATCCGGCGAGGAGCAACGCAGAAACCGTTAAAGGCTGGATTAACGCGTTGCGGAAAGCGTGCTTGGCGACCACGCGACCGTAACCCATGCCCTTGGCTCGGGCGAGTTTGATGTACTCTGAATCCAGTACCTCGAGCATCGCAGACCTGGTGATACGCAGATAACCAGCAATCGGCCCCCAGGCGAGCACCAGCACTGGCATCACCCAGTACTGGAATTGTCCGAAGAAACTCGCATCCGTCCGTCCATAAAACGTTGGTACGGGCAACCATCCCAAATAGACTGCGAAGACCCATATCCCAACGATGCCGACCCAAAACGCCGGCACAGACTGGCCCGAAAGTGCAAACGCCCGAAGGAAATAGTCAAGTATCGAAGCGCGGCGCATCGCCGAGAGTATCCCAAGTGGTACGCCGATGAACGTGCCTACGATCCAAGCGGCAACTGCCAACTGCATCGTTGCCGGCCATCGCTCCCGCAAGATGTCCGTCACTTTTCGGTTGGTGCCGACGCTCCGACCAAGATCGGCACGAAGGAGATTGCCCAACCACGTTGCGTACTGTAGGACTATCGGTTTATCGAGGCCCCACTTGGCGCGCAACGCGGCGATCTGCTCGGGGCCGATGGCGTAACCCTCGGCGCGGATGAATACGTTGATGGGATCGTCCTTGGCGTGCGCCAATCCGAACACCACGATGGTGGCACCCAGCAATGAGATCACCATCGTCGAGATACGTCTTGCGAGAAATCGATACATTCGTTTTCACATCATCCGGTGAGTCGTGGGAGTTCTAGTTTCATTCGAATCACTGTGCGACGTGTTGAATCACGGTCAATGACGAGTGGCGCGACCCCGAAAGGCCACGCCACTCACAACTCCTCGGAATTTGAGCCTTCAGCTCGATTGCGGAGAAGCGATCACTGCACGGTGATGATGAACTCTGGATGGTGCAGAGCAGACTCACGCACCGCCTGCGGCATGTCCCAGGATGCGATCTTCTTGGGGTTGGCCAACGCGACGTTCGGGCGTGCCACTGTTCCGATGGCCGGGTTCCACGTGTGGAGGAAGTCTGCCATCATGTTGCGGATCTCGATCCGGCCCGCCTTGTCCTGCGTTTGGTTCATCAACGTCCCCCACTCGCAGAGCTCTTGGATCTCGATACCGATGTTGAAACCTGGGCGTCCGCCTGAACACTCAGAGTTGCTCACCACCGGCCAGTCCCAGGGAGCGTGTGGAGCCTCGGCACCCGCAGAGTGAATCCACGGAGCCGTCGCCGTTCGTCCAATCAAACTGGGACGATAGGTCTGGTACTGCGCCTTCCAATCCTGCATGTCGATACCAAGTTCTCGCCACATACCAACAACCGCGGTGCCGATCTCCTCGTCGCCGCGGCCAATGCGGATGAAGAACGGCATCTCAAAACGGATACCGTTCGCGTTCTTCGGGTATCCGGCCTCATCCAACATTTGTCCAGCGAGTTCAGGGTTGTACTCGACGTTCCACTTGTCTTGCCAATTCGCGTTGTTGATGTCGTGACCGTAGACGTAGTTCGGCCAGGCAGCGTTCGAGAACAGGACCTCGGCGATGAGCGATCGATCGATCGCGAACGACAGCGCCTGCCGCACATGGGCCGCTCGCGTCATGCTCGTAAAGCCTTCCGGCGGGTTGCCGAAACCGTCACGTCGCGGGTCGCCGATCCACGGGATGTGGTGGCGCACCGTCGCATGCAGCTCGATCGGCGTCTCAACGTCGTCGGGATCTGGCGTGTAGATCGTGTCCTGCCAGTAGTTGCCGGAGAACGAGATCGAGTGGAACGAACCCGCACCAGCTCCGATGATTTCGAAGCCTTCCTGTGTCAACGTCGGGTAGTTCCGAAGGTCGACTGCTGCAACGTCCAGGCTGCCGTTTCGAAGGCCAGCTTCAGCGACAGCGTCTTCGGGAGTCGGTTCGTAGATGACCCTGTCAACGGACGGTGTCTTGCGATGGTGGTCTTGGACCGCCCTTATCTGCAACG
>VXTA01000296.1 GCA_009837685.1 Chloroflexota bacterium
ATTTGTTGGCCGATATCGGCAGTTGGGGGTATGTCGGTTATGCCGTCGTCTACCCATTCTTGATATGTACGAGAGTTGCTGAAATCGGTGAACGCGAGCCAAACGATGGCGAGGCACCATACGCCCATGGCGATGGCGGTCCACTTAAGGTTCTGTTCATTGCTTTCGTAGGTGTATGGTTCGTAACGGGCTTCGCGGATTTCGTCGAGGCGGTGGCGGCCGGTGAGACGTGAGGAAATCCCAGGCTTCGAATCGTCGGCATCTCGGCGGACACTTCGGCGACGCGGTGGAGCGTAGATGCCGCCGGTACGTTCAGATTCTGGCTCTTGGTTCGAAGTTGGTGTCGAGCCTGAATCACGCATCTCGGAACGGAGATCAGATTCGCCGCCACCTCTCCGTCGCGGACGACGGTAGATGCTGCTTGACGGATTTGTTTCGCCGCCGGGCGAATCGGTACCAGAATCTGAGCCGCGTGAGTCCGAATCTTCTGGTGGTCTGGTCACGGCTTAGCGAGGAGCGAAATGTGCATCAATCCCAGTCGCGGACATCAACGAAGTGACCGGCGATCGCGGCTGCGGCGGCCATCTCAGGGCTCACTAGGTGGGTACGTCCGCCTTTGCCTTGGCGGCCTTCGAAGTTGCGGTTTGAAGTAGAGGCGCACCGTTCGCCCGGTACCAGAATGTCAGGGTTCATGCCTAAGCACATCGAGCAACCAGATTCTCGCCATTCGAATCCGGCGTCTTTGAAGATTTCGGATATGCCTTCCTTTTCGGCGGCCCACTTGGTCAGTGTTGAACCTGGCATCACTTGAGCTCGAACGCCTTCGGCAACACGTTTTCCTTCGATGATGGATGCTGCCGCGCGGAGGTCTTCGAGTCGTGCGTTGGTGCAAGATCCGATGAAGACTCGGTCTAGCCGGATGTCTTGCATGGCAGTACCGGCATCGAGCGCCATGTACTCGAGCGCGCGTTCGGCTGATTCCTGTTCGGCAGGGTCGTCGAAATCGTCAGGACCAGGAACCGATTCTGACACCCGAGCGACTTGACCTGGATTTGTGCCCCAACTGATGTAAGGCTCTAGGCTTTCGCAATCGATCTCAACCAACGTGTCGTACCCAGCCCCGTCGTCGGTGACGATTTGGCTCCACTCGTCTGCGGCGGCATCGAAGTCATTACCTTGGGGCACAAACTTGCGGCCGCGCATCCAATCGAATGTCGTGTCGTCGGGTGCGATCATACCGGCGCGAGCTCCGCCCTCAATGGTCATGTTGCAGATGGTCATACGACCTTCCATGTTGAGGCCGCGAATTGCTTCGCCGGTGTACTCGATGACGTGTCCAGTGCCCCCTGCGGTGCCCATCTGCCCGATCGTGGCTAGGATCATGTCCTTGGCCGAGACACCGACCGGCAATTCGCCGTTGAAACGAACTTCCATGGTCTTGGGTGTACGTTGGCGTAGGGTCTGCGTGGCTAGTACGTGTTCGACTTCTGAGGTGCCGATCCCGAATGCGAGGGAACCGAATGCGCCGTGCGTCGAAGTGTGTGAGTCACCGCAAACGATGGTCATTCCGGGCTGAGTGTAACCTTGCTCTGGGCCGATAACGTGGACAATGCCTTGCGCGCTCGAATCGACATCGTAGAGGGTTACGCCGAAGTCGGCGCAGTTCTGGCGAAGGGCTTCGACCTGTTGCCGTGCAATAGGGTCCTTGATGACCTCGGTGCGCGTTTCATCGGTCGGGACGTTGTGGTCTACCGTGGATATCGTCAGATCGGGGCGTCGCACTTTGCGACCAGTCAACCGCAGTCCCTCAAACGCCTGCGGTGAAGTGACCTCGTGGACCAAGTGCAGGTCGATATAGAGGATTGCAGGCTCGCCTTCGGGTTCGGCGACGAGATGTGTGTCCCAGATCTTTTCGAACATCGTCTTCGGCATATTCAAACCTTTGCGTTATTTGGTTTCGCTGGGCGCACGGCCCGGCAGTGCGGCGTGTCAACCAACGTTTGCTATGACTTTCCACTCGATCGCGTTTTCTGGCGGCGAACCGAATTGATTTTCGCCTTCATCGCCTTTGAACAGGACGGGCGAGATCAATGCCGACACCCAAATCAATCGCCCAGAGATCTCGACCCAAGTTGGTGCTCCGTCCCAGAATACTGGCACTAGCCAACCGGCTGAGAAAAGGACGATTGGTATCAGCGTCCAGTTATCGGTTCTGCCAATATCGTGCGAACGCCCTGCGAACGCCCGACCGACTAAGAATAACAATAATGCCGTGAGGCCAAGATCGACCCAAGGCCCGGTTAGTACGAGTCGGTCGAACGCAAATTCGGCCAAGAGCGAAACTGCAAAAACCAGCAGAATTTCGACGACATAGGTCTTTCGGTTGGTTCGCCTATATCGTTTCTCCCTTTCGGTGGTCGCGGTTCTTCGTCCCAGGAGAATCATCCGGGCTTATGTCCTCAGGGCGCTGGAAGTGGATCGTGTTACTGACGCTCAAACCGTTCCGGTGACCGGGTGGCTGTCCAGTTCGTTGATCATCAAGGCGCGGT
>VXTA01000318.1 GCA_009837685.1 Chloroflexota bacterium
CGCCTGCTCAGTGAAGTACAACGGCGAGGCGCAACGCAGCAGCAACCATTCGGTCTCGGACAATCCGTCGGGTGGCCATTCCTCTGCGGGGACGTCTGAGGGTGGGATAATCGGACCGCACTTTCGCTCGCGGAACTCAAGCTGCGCCGTCGATCCGATGAGGGCTTTAGCTTCTTGCACTCCGCCTGATACGGTCCACTGCGTTACATAGCCAGGCGATCGGATCGTGGCGAAGTTGCCGATGTCAGCGAGCTGTCGAGTCAAATCTTCGATGTCCGATGGCAAGATGTTGCCTTCGGCATCAAAAGTGCGTTCCTGCAACTCGCCCTTAAATTCAGCTTCAAAGAAGACGGCATCCACTTGCTGGAAACCGCCGACTTCGTCGGTCAGGAACAGGATCGTGTCGGTTCCGTCACTGACTACGACATCCTCGAAGCCTGCCGCTTCGAACGCAGCTTGAACTGCCTCGGTTGTAGGTGCGACCCGTATCGGATCAGGCAACTGAATCTGATCGTCCACGCTGTCCGTCGCTGCATCGGTTTCGTCATCGGTTGCGATAGAGGTGGTTGGATCAAGCTCGGGAACTGTGATCTCATATTCGAATGTGGCCCTGAGCGTAGCCGGGTGCTTCTCGCGGAACTGCATTAGCCAATCATCAGCCTCGCGCCCGTCGAATTCATCGAAAGTCACGATCATCGAGGCGTCTTCGTTAACGAAGACTTCGACCCCCGACTCACCTAAGTCAGTTTCGAAGAAGGCTTCCACATCTTCGGGTGTAACGTCTGCACCATCGATCGAGACGTTCAGTGAAGATTGGCTCTGACCGGGAAGTTGGATCAGTATGCGGTCTGGCGGGTTGCCGAGGACTTGAACAGTCGGTTCACTTACACCGAAGGCGTTGACACGACGTTCGATGATGGTTCGGATAGCCTCCACGTCTTCCGCAGTAGGTACTTCTCCCTCTGCCGGAATGATGTCGTAGATAAGGTGCGTCCCGCCTTGCAGGTCTAGACCGAGGCTTAATCCCAGGAACGAGTCTTCGTTGCCACGATCGAACTCGAAGTTGACGACGCTGAAGTTGACGCGAGGGATAGAGATGACGATAGCGGCGATGATGACAAGCGCCGCTACGAAAATCAGACCTCTTAAGTCACGAGCCACGTGTAGTTAACCGATGTCGCGCAGGTGCAGTCGCGAACGCGCGCAACCCAGCGCGATGCGGTCTTTTTGCGGTTCGCTGTCCACTTTGAATAAGGTCTTGCCGCGCGGCTTTTCTGCAACTGCGCTATTGACAAAAATGACTTCGATACAACCCTTTGGATCGAAGCCTCAAACATCAAAGTATAGCACCGAGCGAATTACCTCCCGTCTCTTGAAGTGATCCGATCAACGACTCTCGGCATCACCTTCTGGAGGCTTGGCACGGGACTCAAGATCGTATGCAAGTTCCGACACCGAGTGACCAGGCGTAACCTCGCTCAACTTAGCCTTTGCGACAAGCAACTCCGGCGGCGAAGTTCCGGCGTGAGGATGATCGTGGTCTACCTCGTCGTGATGTGCTTCGATGTTGTAGTTGACATCGTGCAAATGAGTTTCCCCGGGTTCCGGCTCCTCGCCGACCTCTCTGAGACGCTCGTGTTCGAGTAGGTGGTCCATGAACATGATGCCGTTCAGGTGATCGATCTCGTGCTCAAGCGCTTGTGCGAGCAGTTCCTCAGTCGAAATTCGCCATTTCGATCCGTTTTCATCCAGCGCTCTAGCCGTAACGCTTACTGATCGGCTCACCATCCCGACGTAACCGGGCAGGGATAAACATCCCTCTTCGACCTCCCGATGACCCTCGGTCTTGGTTATCTCCGGGTTTACCAACCAGTACGGCTCTTCCTCAGGAAGATGAAGGGCGATCACTCGTTTCAAGACACCAACTTGGTTGGCTGCCAATCCGACTCCTTCAGCGTCAACAAGTGTCTCGACCATGTCTGCCGCGAGTTTCCGCACATCGTCGTCGATGCGCCGAACTACCCGACATTTACGCCGAAGTATCGGATCGGGAAAAATGCGTATTTCTCGAATGGCCATTGCGTCCTGGTTATGAGATTTTACTGCCAGACGGCTAGTTCATCTCGATCGGATCTACATCTACGGTCCAGCCGGGACCAAGTGGAACATCGTCTAGGATTGCGGCCGGGGCATCGCCCTTCAATAGGATTTGCCAGCGGTAGCGCCCTGCCCGCCGAGCAGGAAACGACGGGGCTGGGCCAGCGACATCGGCCTTGACATCGCTCTCAGACGCGAGGTATTGATCAATGCGGGTGCGTACGCTACGCGCTTCCATTGCTGCGTCGTTACTGTCGTAAGCGCCATACGACAGGCGGACGTACGACGTGAATGGTGGCAGATCGAAATGCTGTCGAGTCGCGATTTCTTGCTCGTAGAATCCGGCGTAATCTTGGGCGGCGGCGGCGGTGATGGCGAAGTGGTCGGGTTGAAACGTCTGGATGATCGACAGACCGGGCTTGTCAGCGCGTCCTGCACGGCCTACAAC
>VXTA01000181.1:0-498 GCA_009837685.1 Chloroflexota bacterium
GGGCGTACCTAGGGGCTTGAAGCGCGTGACTCAGTGCAAGTAAAAATGATTGAAACAGACGACATTACGACGGCGGAGGACGGAAACGGTGCAACGGATGCAGCCCATCTCTTGGAGTTGGTCGACATCTCCGTCCACTACGGTGCGGTTATTGGTCTAGACAACGTGTCGCTGGCGGTGAACGAAGGAGAGTTGGTTGCCGTGATGGGTCCCAACGGTGCTGGCAAATCGACGGTCCTCAAAGCGATTATGGGGCTGGCGCCAGTAGTTGGCGGTACTGTGTTCTTGCGTGGGGAACCGTTGGATGTTGCGACACATCAGATCGTGAAACAAGGGGTCGCGTTCGTGCCTCAAGGCAGGAGGGTTTTTACTCATCTCACGATCGAGGAAAACCTGCGTATGGGTTGTTTGCATGTGAGTGACCGGCATGAACAGGAGCAGAGGCTGGACTCGGTATTAGACCTGTTCCCGATTCTTCGGACGAAAAGCCGCGACTAC
>VXTA01000181.1:508-2536 GCA_009837685.1 Chloroflexota bacterium
CCGGCGGCCAGCAGCAGATGCTCGCTATCGGACGCGGGTTGATGGCCGGGCCAGACGTGTTGTTGCTTGACGAGCCGACGCTGGGATTGGCTCCGATTATTGTCAAAGAGGTTTTCGAGAAGGTTTCGGAGATCAGTCGGGTGTTGAATACAACGATTATGGTCGTAGAACACAACATCAAGGGCATCTTGGACATCGCCGACCGCGCATACGTACTCAATCAGGGTCGGATTGCCCACGATGGAACACCTCAGACAGTGCGCGAGACGGATATCTTGACTGATGTGTTCTTGGGTCGGGTTGACGAAGAGGCAGAAGAGTAACTGTACCGTTACGGCGTAGCCGCAGCCTTAAGCAATCATCGGAATCCTCGAAATGCAGCATTCATGCCGTACCATCTCGGTATGGACTTGACCAAATCCGACGCGTCGGCCCAGGTTATGGCAAACCTCGACCGCGCTGCTGAATTAATCGCCGAATCCAAGTATGTTGTTGTAATGACTGGCGCTGGAATGTCGGTGGAGAGCGGCATTCCACCGTTTCGCGGGACAAACGGCCTGTGGACGAAGTACGGCACTCCATCGATGAATGGCTATCGTCAATTCAGAGCAGACCCCGAAGCCTATTGGGATCGACAGATAAATGCCCAGATCGATGAGCACATTCTTGAGCTGAGAGAGTCGCTACGGAACGCCAAACCGCATGATGGTCATTTCGCGCTGGTGGGTCTAGTCAACTGCGGGTACGTCAAATCGGTGATTACACAGAACATCGATGGGTTGGACTTGAAAGCCGGCATGGGTGATGCGTTGATCGAAATTCACGGCAATCGTTCACGCCTACGTTGCATCGGGTGTGCCAAGCGTACAGATCTGAACGATTTTGTGCCGTTGTTTGTGCCCGATCCCTGCGATGAGTGCGGTAAGCCGGTGAAGTTTGATGCGGTAATGTTTGGTGAGCCGATTGTGCCGGAGGTGATGTCAGCGGCGCGGGAACAAATCGATCGTGCCGACTGTGTGGTTGCGATCGGGACGTCGGCGACGGTCAGGCCGGCGAGCGGGTTGTTATGGGTTGCGAACCACCGGTCAAGGGGGCATCAGTCTAAGGGTGGGGCACGTTTGCCAGATGCGAAGTTGATAGAGATCAATCCGAATCCGACGAAGCTGTCGTCGATCTGCGACGTGGTAGTCCGGATGAACGCCAAAACCGGAGTTCCAGCGTTGCTGGAAGCTCTCATGCAGATCCGAGTTGTATCCCTAGCGGTGAGTTAGCTCAAATGCGCATCCCGCTTGCGGATGAGCATCATTCCATCGCGCACCGTGAGCATGACGTTTACGACTCGATCATCGGCCTGAACGATGTCATTTAGCGTTTTGATCGATTTCGTCGCGCCTTGTTCGTCGTCTTGTTCTGGGTCGTCCGGACCCAATACGCGCCCGCCCCACAGAACGTTGTCGACAACGATCACACCGCGCCGCGCCAACAGCCCTAACGCCTTCTCGTAGTAGACCGGGTAGTTCTGTTTGTCGGCGTCTATGAATACCAGATCGAATGGCGGCGAGAGCGTATCCAACGTCTCGGTCGCAGGTGCCAATCGCAGATCAATCTTCTCGCCCGCGGGATGTCGGGCCCAGTGCTTGCGGGCGATAGAAGTGAACTCTTCGCTCACATCGCAAGTGATCAACTCGCCATCTTCGGGCAGGGCGGATGCCATCATCAACGCGCTGTAACCGACGAAGGTTCCTACTTCTAACACGCGTTTGGCATTGCTGATGGTGACTAACGTGTTCAGGAAGTAGCCGACTGTACGCCCCGACATCATGCCAGCAGCACCGGTTGACTGCACATCTACGGCGATGTCGTCAAAGACGCTGTCCGGAACAGTCGTATGTGCTGTGGCGTACTCATCAATTCCATCCGGGAAATCAAGCATCTATTGCCAAAACCTTTCGATCGTTGGTCCGCATTGGATCTTTTAAGTTAACGCACCGATCACAGCGCCCGAAACGGTTATCAGAACCGCGGCAT
>VXTA01000082.1 GCA_009837685.1 Chloroflexota bacterium
ACCGCAGAGACGATTGGTGGGGCGCCGAGACCGGTAGCCACGACTTGCCGAAAGTGGAACGGCTGAAGTACATCCCGATTGCGAACGATGACATCGCTGGTCAGCTCTACATAAACAACCAGACCGATGCAGGTGTGCCGTTGTTGAAGGGCACGTTTGAAGCGGCCAAAGGCTTCAACGACGCACTCCGATCGTGGAACTTTGAAGGGCCCGTTTGGGGTGCTGCGGACGGATGTAACTTCGTGTTGATACTGAACAACCAGAAGAAGCACTTCAGCGACGTCAACGTTCGATGGGCGATCAACCACGCGATCGACCGCAATGAAATCGCCAACTTGGCTTATGAAGGTGGAGTGCCGCCGGTGGTGGTCCCCATATCTTCCTACGGCGTAAAGCAGTACTTGCCGTTGGTGCAAGACATCATCGACAAATACAATCCGAACGATCCTGACCCAGCAAAAGTTGAGGCGCGGATGACGGATTCGGGTTATTCGAAGGATTCGGCAGGGTTCTGGACCAAAGACGGCGAGCGTGTAGAGATCACATTAGAAATCCCGTCTTGGCTTCGACCGCAAGGCCCGTTCCTAGAGAAGCAGCTGCAGGCAGGCGGCTTTGATGCTGTGTTCAAGCAAGGAGAGCCGGCGACGATTGGCGACCGGCTGCGACTGGGCGAGACTGAGGTCGTTTGGGTGCAGTGTGGATCGATCACGGAACCGTACACGACGTTCAAGTCTTACCATTCGAAGAACTCGGCACCGCCGGGCGAACGTTACGCTGGGGCAGTACAGGGAGGCCGGTACGAGAATCCGGAGATGGACGCGATTTTGGATGAGATGGAGGGCATGCTCCACTCGCCAGACGACCCGCGATACGTAGAGTTGACGCGTCAGGCGTTCGAGCTGTATCTGCGCGATTTGCCAGTGATTCACATCGCCGAAGAGTTGCACGTGATCGTGCACAATACTCGATATTGGACCGGTTGGCCGGGCGTTGAGGATCCGTATGCTGCTCCGTATCCGCCATGGACGGGTTGGTATCTGATCACGATGAATCTCGAGCCGACGGAGTAACGAAGGACGAAAGTACGACACGCAAGTCGTCGGAATTCCAGAAAGCGGGTTGCGGGCAATCACCGCAACCCGCTTTATTGTTTTAGATTGAGATTCTGAAGCTATGTCGATCCGGCACTCAATATTCGCGTTGTCTTTGGCGGCGGCCTTCTTGTCTTTGGCAGTCCTCTTGTGCTTGGCGATAATCTTCTTCTTGGTCTTTCGAGGGGCTGAAGAACCGGACCGCGAGCTAGTGCAAATACCTACTGCTGCTTCTATCCCGCAACCGACTGCTGTCCCGCCGACAGTAATGAGGCAGGTGTTGCCGACGACAGTACCTCAGAGTCCGACTCCGGTTCCGACGGCGACGCCGTCCCTCCAGCCCGTGATAGTTCCGGGTAAGGAACCAGTTATGCCGTTCACCAACATTGCCCGCGAGGCGCTCGGGAAGAACGCGTTCGTGAACAACTGGCATCCCGGTTCGGCGTTCTTCGACTTCGACCGTGATGGCGACATGGATTTCTACGTCACTCAAGCAAACTCTGATTCGGAATTCCCGGAATCACCCGGCGGGCCGAATCTGTTGTTTCGCAACGATGGGAACAATGAATTCACAGAGGTGGGTGAAGAGCTAGGAGCAGATTTGGCGCTCTCGAACAGCACGGCGGTCGCAGCTTGTGATTTCGATAACGACGGGTATCAAGACCTCTACGTGGCAGGTTACGGGTTGATTGGTGATGAACTTGATTACCGATCCGCGGTTGGTAACGAAGCGCTGACGAACGCGATCAAGGACAGGCTTTTGCGGAATGTCGGGGGAGAGCGGTTTGAGGATGTTACGGACTCGGCATTCGGTGACGACATCAACGTACAGTCGGCGATCACCATCGCCTGCGGAGATGTGAACAACGATGGTTGGACGGACGTGTTTGTGGGCAACCGCCTGGATCAGGATTTCATCCGGTTCGATGATCCTCGTCACCATGGGCACTACAACCGGCTCTACATCAACAACGGTGATCTGACATTCAGTGATGTGACTGAATCTGCGGGGTTGATCAGCCCGCCGATCAAGATGTTGAACCCGGATGGCGAGCCGATGGAGTGGAAAGATCCTGATACCGGAGAGATGGTGAGAGGGTATGACGCGTCGTTAAAGGATGCGAATGGTAATCGGATAGGGGACCCGACGGGGCAGACGTTGGCTTCGCTGTTCTTCGATCACGACTCCGATGGTGACCTCGACCTGTGGTTGGCCGACGATGGTGACACGTTGAAGGTATACCGCAACGACACGGATGGGGATGATGTGAGATTCGTTTCGATAGAGGAGGAGATGGGTGTTGATGCCGTAGGTGCTTGGATGGGGTTCGCGTTGGGAGACTATGACTCGGACGAGGATCTTGACATCTTCATCACGAACATCGGGTATCACTTCTTGCTCTACGACGTGCCTCCGGTGCCTTCAGGCGATTGCGC
>VXTA01000014.1 GCA_009837685.1 Chloroflexota bacterium
CACCGCGTCCGTAACTGCTTGTACCTCTAAAAATACCTCCCCACTCATCTTCGCGGCAGCGTCTTTGGTGGATGTGATGGAAGAGGTGGCAGTTGCCTACGAAGAAGAGACTGGCGACAAAGTACGCTTCAACTTCGCTGGGTCAAACCTAATAGCGAATCAGATCATCGTCGGGGCTCCAGCGAATGGTGTGATCGTCGCAGGGCGTAGCCCGATCGACAAATTGGTCAGCGCAGACAAGATCTATGAGGGCGACGCGATCCATGTACTGTCCAACCGATTAGTCGCGGTCAGACAGTCAAGTGACGACGGATCGATCAACGACCTTAGAGAGTTGGTAGGAGCCGGTAGGATAGCCATGCCAGATCCCGATACAGCACCAGCCGGCGAATACTTCGAAGCAGCGCTCAGAGAACGAGGACTGTGGGAACAATTGGAACCCCAGATCATACCCGCCCTGGACGCCAGAGCCGCCCTAGCAGCCGCCTTGACTGGTAGTGTCGATTACGCTTTGGTATACGAAACCGACGCCGCGTCAACTGACGATGTGGAGATAGCTTTCGAGATTGAGAGTAGTAGTGACGCGACTCAGCCTAAGTACTTCGCCGCACCGTTGCAGGACGACGAATCGACAGAAGCGTTCATCGATTTCTTAGCAACACCAAAAGCGATTGCCATCTTCGAGCGTTATAAGTTCAGGCCTTGATCGGACAAAGCAGTGGCATCAATCCTTGACATAACCCTGCTTTCGCTCCAATCCTCTTTGGTTGCGGTTGCCGGGATGTTGGTGCCCGCGCTACTCGTCGCGAGCTACTTAGTCCGCAGCCAAGGACGCTTGGCATTTGCGATTGACCTGATAGTGTCGATGCCACTGGCGCTTCCACCGGTCGCTGTCGGCTTTGTGTTGCTATGGTTTTTCGGCGCAACCGGCCCGTTAGGTTCGATAACGGAAGGTCTAGCGTTTAGTTGGGTCGCAATGTCTATCGCTTCCGCGGTCGTGGCATTTCCTTTGGTCGTTCGAGCCTTCATTGCCGGTTTGGCCGTGGTAGATCCACGATTGGTCTTCGCGGCGCGCAACTTGGGAGCCAGCCGATTAAGGGCGGCGTGGGACGTTACGCTGCCTCTCGCACGGCGCGGCATCGCCGCCGGGTTGTTGCTGGGATTCGTACGATCATTCGCCGAATTTGGGGCCACCATCGTCTTCGCCGGCAACATCCCGGGAGACACGCAGGGGTTGCCGAGCGCGATTTTTTCCCGCATTGCGGCCGGAGACTTCTCAGGCGCTTGGGTGTTAGCCGCGGTGTCAGTAACGATCGGAGGCATCGCGCTGGCGATACACAACCGGTTGGTTTCGAACTACCGCGATCGTTCAAATGCCCATTCAAACGACAGAGGCGCTTCAAATGGTTGAAGGCTCCGACAAATTCCTCGAATTTGATTTGAAGCTGCGACAAGGCGATTTCGATCTCGACGTCGCCGGACAATTTTCAAACGGGATCAACGCCGTTTTCGGCCCCTCTGGCGCCGGAAAATCTACCTTGCTCGCGTGTTTAGCAGGGATGACTGAACCCGACGACGGCTTCATCAAGTTGGGCGGACAAACATTGTTTTCTTCAAGCGAGCGTGTGAAAACACCGCCGCAAACCCGACGTGTGGTGATGGTGTTTCAGGACGGGATGCTTTTTCCGCACAAAACAGTTCGTGAAAATATCGAATACGGCTATCGCATGATTCCCACTGAGCAACACACAATTGATCCTGAAGAGTTGTGCGAGTTTTTCCGGATCGACGAATTATCGGGTCGGTATCCAGCAACATTGTCAGGTGGAGAACGTCAGCGAGTGGCCTTGGCAAGAAGCGTCGCCGCATCACCTAAACTACTGCTGCTCGACGAACCTGTAGCCTCGCTGGACGTCGGATTGCGGAACGAGGTCGTGTCTTATTTGAAGCAGGTGCACGAACGGTACGCGATCCCGATGGTCTACGTTTCGCATTCGTTGTCGGACGTCATGGCACTAGCCGCGAACGCGTTGGTTCTTGAGCGAGGACGAGCCAAGTCATTCGGCCCGGTTGTCGATCTGGTCGCCGAAATCGTTTCGTCGACGAGAGTTGGAAGGGGCGATATCGACAATCTCTTCGTCGGAACGGTTTCCGACTCAGGCGCGATCTGCATCGGGGACATCGACGTTATCGCCCAAGCCAGCAACCTTCAAGCCGGTCAACGGGTCACAGCTTCGATCAGCGCATCAGACATCATGTTGGCGCTGAAGCGGCCGGAAGCGATCAGCGCGAGAAATATGTTCAGCGGCATCGTCCGCCGGGTTGAGCAGGGAGATTTCGGCGCATTCGCCTTCGTCGACGCTGGTGCGGAGTTCGTCGTCGAATTGACCTCAGATGCCGTAGATCAACTCGGAATAGAGCCCGGATTGGAGGTCTTCGTTGTCTTCAAAACCAGCAGCATCACGATCACGGCTGGATAACCCCGAGTCCGACCGGACACTGCTCCGCCAGCGCGCACTTGTCGCAAG
>VXTA01000194.1 GCA_009837685.1 Chloroflexota bacterium
TTTCTCGTCGCTTAATCCTCGGATGAATATCTACGAGATCATCAGCGAGCCGTTGCTGGTCCATGGCATTGGATCGAGCAGCGAGCGCGAAGACCGCGTAGCCGAATTGCTGCGCGTGGTCCGCCTCCGCCCCGAGTACATGAGACGTTACCCGCATGCTTTCAGTGGCGGTCAACGTCAGCGCATCGGGATCGCACGCGCGCTCGCTCTGAACCCTCGCCTCATCCTTGCGGACGAGCCTGTATCTGGTCTTGACGTTTCGGTGCAGGCACAGGTCATCAATTTGATGATGGATTTACAGGACTCTCTGGGTTTGACTTACCTGTTCGTATCTCACGACCTAAGTGTGGTTAAACAGATATCTAACCGGGTCGTTGTGATGTACGTCGGTCGAATCGCCGAGATTGGCACGCCGCAGGAACTCTTCGATTCGCCTAAGCACCCCTACACCGCAGCATTGATGAGTTCGGTGCCGAAGCCGCATCCTAGCCAGCGCACTAAGCGATATGTTCTCGAAGGTGAGGTTGCTAACCCCGCCAATCCGCCTACTGGATGCTATTTCCATCCGCGTTGTCCATTTGCTACGGATCAATGCAAGGTTGAGGTACCGCCGCTGGTAAAATCGAAAGATGGTCGTTACGTCAGTTGCCATCGTGCAGATGAGATCGAACTGACGGCCAACTAAATCTCCATCTGTAATTTTTACCGGATCTGTACCCGCCATATCTACCTCCGATATCAGCCGCTTGGGCAGGCTCGATGCTTTGCAACCCGATGCCGGACGACGCCGACGCCTGACCGCCTCAATCACATTGCTTGGCGTCATGCTGTCCGTCGCCGCATTCCACGTGTCAGTATTGACGCGCTTCCAATACTTTGAGGAAGTTACTCGGATCCAAGGATGGGGGGCGTTATTCTTTTCGATCGCCGCAACGATCTCAGCGTTGATCGTTGTGCCGTTAGCCGTTTATCACATCCGTGACCTCGCACAAAATCCCGGGCACCCTATTACATGGTTCGCCTTGGGTGCCGGCTTCGGTATCCTGACACCATTATTCACAGGTGGATTCACGCGCGCTGTCGGTGCGTTCACCGGGTTGGCGGAAGGCCATTTGGGGATCAGTGATTTCTTCTCGTTGATGCTCGACGCGGTGCTTGTGTTCCCCTACGACTTCGCGGTTGAAGGCACAATTAACCTCATCGTCGGACTAGAATCCGGTGTGTTTTTCGCGGTGATCGGCTATGTCATCGACCGGTTGAATGCGTCAAAGAACGAAAACGTCTCCACGTGGGGACCATGGGTTTTCTTGGGAGCGGCCGGATTACCGGTGTTGCTCTTCTCGCTGCTGGGGCCAGCTGAATTTTTGCGAGACTTGGCCTCGTAAAGACTGGCTAAGGTCTCGCCGCCGATTCACCCGCCGGACTTGAAAACGTCCGAGATGCTTTGCACGTTGCCCAGCGAGTTGTCGCGGTGCAGGTAGCACAGCGCGGCCTGCGTATCGCCGACGCGGTATAGAGGAGGCATTTCGGCGGTACATTCTGCCATCGCGTATGGGCACCTAGGTGCGAACCTACAGCCGGCATTGGTCATGTCGCCACCAGTTTCCTGCGAGGCCATGTCTCGGCCCCAACGTTCGCTCGGGTTTGGACGCGGGATCGACTCGACTAGCAACTGGGTGTAAGGATGCTGCGGGCTTTGGATCACGTCCTCGACGCGTCCAGTCTCGACTACTGAGCCCTGATACATGACTATGATGTTGTCGCTTATTTGGAACGCAGTCGTCAGGTCATGAGTGATGTAGATCACCGCGATGCCGAGTTCTTTGTTGAGCAGGTCGATACTGCCGAGGATAGTGGCTCGCAAGGACGCATCAACCATAGACACTGGCTCGTCGGCGACGATGATACGCGGTTTCAACAACAGAGCTCTAGCGACCATGATGCGCTGTCGCTGACCGCCGCTCAGTTGGTGAGGGAATCGACCAAGCGTTTCTTGGTGGCGCAAGCCGACGGTTTCTAGAGATTCGATTACCAAGTCACGCGCCTCGCTCTTCGAGCGTGCCAAACCGAAATTTTGGACCGGCGACATGAGGACGTGGTCGACTTTGTAAAACGGGTTGTAGACCTCGAACGGATCTTGCATAATCGGTTGGACTTCACGGCGGAACTCACGCCGATCGGTTCGGTTGAGCGTAGCGATGTCGCTGCCGTTGAAGTAGATCGCGCCTTCGGTGGGCGGAATGATGCCTAGCATCAAGCGTGCGAGTGTTGTCTTCCCGCTCCCGCTCTCGCCGGCGACAGCAATGATGCCAGGGTTCTCGCGGGGGATGCCCAAGCTGACACCATCGACCGCGATGGTGATGTTGCGTCGAAGCAAACCACCACCGAACACTTTAGTGACGTTTTCGAGTTCGAGGACGTTGTCGGTGCCGTTTGTCGATGCTGGAGTCGAAGTTTCAGCGATTTGAGTAGCCAACTACGCGCTCCCTTCGTACATGTGGCAAGCCACC
>VXTA01000186.1 GCA_009837685.1 Chloroflexota bacterium
CCGTCGAGAACGATGCGGAGACGATCGGAGGCGTCGTTTAGCGCTGCCAGTTCATCTGTTGGGAGATCGATTTCCAGCGCGCCAAGATTATCTTGCATCTGATCGGCGGTATCCGCGCCCGAGATCGAGACTGTTATCTCAGGATGCGAAAGTACCCATGCCTGCGCCACCTGCGCGGGTGTCGCGCCGATGCGTTTGGCCACGTCAGCGTTGGCGCGGATCACGTCAGCCGCCGCTCCGCGTACGACACGGTTGAAGGCGTGGGATCGGCGATTGCCCCAAAGCGACATGTTGCTGGGCATTCGATCCGGATTGTAATCGCCTGAGAGTAGTCCGACCGCGAGGGGGCTGTACGCCATGATTCCTAGTCCGGTAGTGCGAACCATGGGGAACATCTCGTCCTCGAGTTCGCGGTTCAACATGCTATATGGGTTCTGAACTGTGATCAGACTGCCGGCGTTGATCCGATCTTGGACGCGCAGAGTCTGGACGACTTGCCAGGCTTGGTAGTTGCAGACGCCGGTATATCGTATCTTGCCATCGCGAACCAGATCTTCGAGTGCTCGTGTGCGCTCTTCGTAGCCTACAGTCTCGTCGAAGCCGTGGATGAGGTATACGTCGATGCGGTCGGTCTGGAGGCGTTTGAGGGAGCGTTCCACTTCGCGCATGATGTGCCAACGCGATGTGTTGCGATCATTGACTCTTTGAGCGACTGGACTGGAGACCTTAGACGTGATGACGATGTCGTCGCGATCTCCTCGGTCTTTCATGAGTTCTCCGAAGATGATTTCGGAGGTTCCGGCGTTGCGACGGTTGTCGCCAAGCCCGTATATGTTTGCGCAGTCGATGAGATTTAGACCGCCGTCAAGTGCGGCGGCGATGGTGTTTTTAGCTTCATCGGCGTCATGCTGGCCGCGGAATCCGAGACCCAGAGCCATACGCGTGACCATCACGCCGCCCTTGCCGAAGTTCACATACTCGCGTTGCATCTGAATGAATGTCCTTATGTTCCGTTGTTCAGAGGGTGGATGGAGATCGCGTTATGGTAGAGCTATCTCAACTCCCAACTCCGCACCGATGGATTCGTACCATTCGATGACTTCTCGGTGGTACGGAATGCCTTCATCAAGCCGTTGCTCGGTCTCTTCGCCTTCGATTAGTCCGGGATAGAGGACGCGTTCGTGGCCGGGTGCTGGTTTTGCGGATGCGAGGTGGGCTAAGGCGTCGTCCATGTTGTCTAGGAACTCGTCATGGTCGCAGAAGGCCTCGATTTGGAATGCGGCGAAGAAGTGGTAGCCGCCTTGGTACTGGTTACCGGATCCGGATAGGCCGACACCAGCGAGAGTTTGGCACATGATGGCGCACACAGCAGCGAATCCGTAACCTTTGTGGGAGCCGTTTTCGCGTGTCCCTCCGAAGGGTAGCAGGAAGTACTCATCGGGCGGATCCACTGGTTCGTTGAACGGGTTGCCGTCGGTGTCGGTGATCCATCCGGGTTCAAGCGGAACGCCGATGCGTCGAGCCAGGCCGACTTTGTTGTTGGCGATCTGGGTGCATGCGACATCGAACAGGAATGGGTGCTCGTTGCGGGCAGGAGCTGCCCATGCTATGGGGTTGGTGCCGAGTCGGGATTCGGCTGCGAAGGTCGGGAGCATCCCGCCGGAGGCGCGTGTTCCATGTCCGCCGGTCATGCAGAGTCCGATCATGCCCTGCTGTGCGGCCTGAGCGGCGTAGTAACCGCAACCCCCGAGGTGTCCTGAGTCGAAGACGGTTACCGCGCCAGTTCCGTATTGTTTCGCTTTGTCGATGGCGATCTGCATCATGTCGCCACCGATTTGGATGCCGAGGGCTCCGTCACCGTCGAAGTTTGCGGTGGTGGCGGTTTCTCGGACGATCTTGAGATCGGGAGTTGGGTTCAGGGTTCCTGCCATGTATTGAGCGACGTAGTTTCGCATCATGTTTGACACGCCGTGAGTTTCGACAGCACGAAGGTCGTTGGTGAGTAGGACGTCGGTCGAGGCTTTGGCACCGTCTTCGTCTACTCCGCATCGCATGAATAGGGCTTCGGTAGCCGCTCTCATGCGATCGACATCTACATAGACCCGATCTTCTACTGGGACGTGAAATTGTTCCAACACGACTTTGTCGCTCCTGTTCTTTCTCAGTCTGTGCGCAGTTTAACTTAGGAGTCCAAGCCAAGTAAAACGTTTGCGAGCGTAACGGTGGCGCGTTAAGTTGATGTTTTTCAGGCACTTGAGTGGGCGGACTTTATCATTGGCGATGATGACTTCTCCTGTTGATCAAACAGTGGCAAGCGGTGCCAGAGAATCGAGGTCCCTTGCCAGAGCTTTACTGAGTGCGATGCGGCCTTTGCAGGCGCCAAAGAACGGTTTGGTGCTCGTGCCGCTGATCTTCTCCGTGAACATTTGGTTCGCGGTCGATGATGTCTCGGGGATGTTCGAGATCGTGTTGCGGGCATTGGGTGCCACGATCGCGTTCACTTTGTTG
>VXTA01000103.1 GCA_009837685.1 Chloroflexota bacterium
GGAAGAGTTTTGCAGGCCGGGGTTTGGGGATTGACTAGAAATCGCCGGTTTGCCGCGCGCATGGCTGGGAGAGCCGGACAGGTGTTGGCGATTGCGATGATTATTGCGGGAGTCGTTTTGATCATCAGAAATGGCGATCTGACGAGTGGGTTGTGGTTGATGTTGATAGCGATGTTCATTTTGCCAAGTTCAACTGCTGAAACGCGTCGTGCGAGTCGCAACCGTCGTGAGAAACGAGTGGTGGGAATACCTGTACGTTCAGTTATGACGTCGGTTCCGACCGCTCTAAGCGCGTCGACGCCATTGGACGCTGCGGTCAGGAATGTCCTTTCGCGGCATCCGGATACCGACATACCAGTGGTTGATGGAGGACGTGTGACTGGAGTCGCGTCGATGCGAGACGTGCAATCGCTGGGCCTGAGTGCGAATCAGGGCGTCGGTTTGACCGTGGCGGATGTCGCGCGTCCAGTATCGACGTTCGTGATCGATCCGAATGCGGACATTTCGTCAGCGCGCGAGTTGTTGGCCAAACGCGGGATCGATCTATTGCTGGTTTTCGAGAACGATTATCTGTTGGGGACGGTATCGTCTGCCGATCTGGACGGCATGCGCGGCTAGCCAGATAATTCCGCTTCCGCGGATCGGACGCCGTTCTAGGGGAAGATCGCGGCACGGCGATGCGTGCCTATGCCTATGAGTTTGCCGCTGTCTAGATCATGGGCTTCGACATGAAATCGAAAGCGTGTGCCTGATACCTCAATGAGTTCGGCGGTCGTCTTCATGCGGGCGCCGGGAGGTGCCGGTGCGACGTGTTTGATATCAACGTGGAAACCGACAGTAAACCCGTCGTTCGGTAGCAGGTGATCGAGGCCTAACATCGCGGTGGTTTCCAATTCGTTGATCATCGACGGACTCGAGAGGGTGGCTCGTGATGGGTCGCCGCCCGGCGAGTAGAGCATGCAATCGGCGACGGTCCACTCCCGTTCGTGCTTCAGTCCTTGTTGAATTTTGTCGGTGAGGTCAGGCATACGGGCAGATGATTTTCAGTGCACCAAGAGGTGGTCGGCCATCTCTGAGAAGTCGCGAACGGTCAAGTCTGGCTCATAGCGGGCGTCGGTGTCTTCGAAAGGCAGGTTGTAGCGGTTGACATATATGCCACGGAGGCCGCACGTTCTGGCGCCCATAACGTCGTAAGAGTTGGCAGAAACCATGATTAGTTCTCCGGGTTCCATGTTCAAGTGCCGCGCCACGCCGCGATAAACCCCGGGGTGCGGTTTGAATGCACCTACCTCTTCAACCGAGAAGACATCATCAAAATCGAACTTGATACGGTTTTCGATCAAGTGGTCGAGGAACCAAGGGTTGCCATTCGAGAATGCTACGAGCTTGTAGGAAGATTTCATCCGTTCGAGCGCGGGTAGGCAGTCAGAGAATGGAGAGAGCTGTTGCCATCCTGCCATGAAGGCTTCAACTTCGTCAGGCGTCGGCGCGAGGTCGTGGAGCTTGGCGATGTAGGCGAACGCTTTCTGTGCAGTTTCGAGGTACCCTGTGTGGCCAAGTTCCAACAGCGAGTCTTGATACTGCTCGATGCGTTGCCGGTGCCTCAGATCCGCCCAAAACGCGTCGGGATCGACTCGGTCAAGTGCATCGCGCCCGCGGATGAAGTTGGCGATGAATGGAGTGAGGCTGCCACCGAGATCCAATACGGTGCCAAAAAGGTCGAAGGTGAGAGCTTTGCGAGCGGTGAGATCTGTCATTTGCTGTGATTTGATTTCAGATGGCTTGATCTTGGACGACGGTGTCATCGAATGCTGGAGTTCTGCACTTCAACATCGTCATCGCTGCGACATCAGATTCTTCCGTGCTGAACAAGTTGCACACCGCGGCAGGCTTCCCTGGAGTGACGCCTTGCACGATCGGATAAAGATGCCAATCTCGCCCGTCGGTGATAGCGAAGACCGCAACGCCGGTTTGGACGCATCTTTGGAGGTGAAACTCGATGCCCGTAACGATGTCGGCGCCTAGTGCACGTGTCTCGACAACGGCCAGAGTCCGATCTGGTATGGCATCTGAGTGCAACGCGTGCACCATGCGCGCATCCGCGTCATCAAGAGTCGATGGAATGAACCAGAACTCCGGATGGCTGAGCCGCCAACCCAGAAGATTCAGTATCGGAGCAACCAGAACGATGAAGGTACGTGATACGCTTCCATGCGCCCCGAGCAGTTCGAACTGCTTGGTGCGGGCCGATGCGGATTCGGCGAGGATTCTGCTTTCGAGTGTTGGCGAGAGCTAGTCCACCGATTTGATCACCTTGATGTCACGGTGTGCCAAGTGACCACGGACAAGCGGCATGTTTTCTTCCCACCAATCTGAGCCGTAGAACGCCGCTTCCTTCTCTTCAAGCTCTTCCATCGTGTCGCCGTATGACCGGATCCAGATGAACTGCGATTCCTCCTCGTTGACCCAGACAGTCTCGGCCTTCATGCCGAAGCCGTCCATGACGTCGATGAGGGTTTCATCGAAGAGTTTGAGCCACGAATCCATCATGCCTTTGTTGATGGTGTAGGTTCGCAGGTGCGCAATCGTCATCGTCGTGTTTCTCCTTGTTAGTCGGCGAGCTGGTTGTTTGCCAATTCAACATTATCTACAAAACCCAGAAAACGCCGAACGTTCAGGTTCAGAAGCGATAGTATCTCTCAGCGTTCGATTTAAACAGCTTGTCGCGATCCGAATCGGAGAAATCGGAAGTTATCTCGTCATATGCGTTCCAGATGGCGGCATAGGAACTGAAAAGCATGTCGACGGGGTAGTTTGAGGCGAACATGCATTTATCCACACCAAAGATTTCGATGGTGTCAAGGACGAACTGCTTGATCCGGTCGGCAGTGAATTCGCCTGAGAACATTCCTAGTGCCGAAATCTTCACCGAGACATTGTCGGTATCGGCCAAAACTTTCATTCCGTCCCGCCACAGTTCGACACCTGCGTCGTCCCAATCACGCGGCATTCCGGTGTGGTCCAGGATTATCGGTACTTCAGGAACACGGTGCGCGAGCCCCGCTGCGTCTTCAAGCTGCCAAGGCCAAACCTGTAGATCAAAGGAGCCGTCGTGGTCAGCCAGCGCGCGATATCCACGGAGCCAATCGGGATCGGTCATTAAGTCGTTGCGGTCGGTGAACTGCCACTTAGGGTCTTCGGCCCAATTGAGCATATGTCGGATCCCGCGCCAGTTGGCGTGTTCGGCATGGCGGGCGATAAGTTCAGAAGCATTGGGTTCCGAGAGGTCTGCGAATCCGACTATGGCGTGAGGCATCCCGCGTGATGCTTCAGAATCTGCGACGCTTTGGAGCCATGCGGTTTCGCCGACAGGATCGGCTTCGTGGTCCCACTCAGCTTGGACGTGAACCGATTTGATGAGCGGCAGTCCTTCCGCGTCTTGATGGAGGTGAGAGATCAGATACGTTCGGCGGAAGATTGAGTAATCTCCGACGAAGTGGTCTATGCCCTCAGTCAGCCAGGGATATGGATTGTTCTCGAGGTCCCATAGGTGGTGATGCGTGTCGATGAAGGGTGGCAATGCCATTTCAAGCTCCCGGTGCTGTTACTCAGTCGGTATAAAACACTTGCGTCAACTCGATCATCATCTGATCCGGTCGCGCACCCTCTGGTATCTCAAAATACGGCGCCATGAACTCCTGCCACCGATCATTGACTTCCTCTCCAGACATTCCTTCCAACGCCTTCTCGAACGAGTCATCCACCTCTACATATCCGAACAACGTACCATCATCCTTGGCGAAGATGCTGTAGTTGCGCCAACCGTGCTTACGCAAAGCATCCAGCATCTCTGGCCAGACATTCGCATGATGATGCGTATATTCCTCCATCACTTCTGGCTTGATCTTCATCAGAAAACCGACGCGTTTCATATCTTGATCACCTCCGCACGGTGACGCTCCGCGCTATAGGACTCGGTACGACGACATGAATGACTATATCTGATCGGAGAGTTTCATCGTCTTCGCTACCGATTGGATGGGAGAACTGTGCGGAGTGGATTCGTCGTATGGGAAATCGTTAACCTTTAAGAATGATGTACGTGGGGAAATACGGCTCTTCAGCGCGGCGCGGCATCCTTTTCGCGGTCGCAATCGTGCTCAGTGGAGCGTTCGCGTTGATGATCGCGTGTACTTCCGACAGCGAGACTGAAACCGCAATAGTCGAAACGGGCGAGCCCGAAGTAAAAGCGGTTGCTACCGATACGCAACCCGCATCTGGTGCCGCTGAAAAAACCACAGCCCAAAACCCTCCTAGATTCACCCGGACCCCAACCTTTACCGTTACATCGACATTCACTGCGACCGCGACGCACACTCCTGTACCAACTGATACACCGAGTCCGGAACCAACACCTACTTACACACCTACACCTACGTCTACGCCGACTTACACGCCAGTTCCGACACCTACCGACACGCCCACACCCGTTCCAACCTCCACTGCCACTCCAATCCCTCCGACACCGACACCGACGCCTGTTCCTACGGATACCGCAACGCCGACCGCGACCGCAACACCAGAAGTGGATATCTCTGTAACGCTCGATCTCATCGACGAGCTGATCAAGTTGTCGACGGCTCTCGTCGAATTGAGCGCAATTTCTATCGAAGAGTGGGATTGGGATGAAGTCGAGGCGTTGACGAGTCGTAACACATTGCTGATGGAGCAGGTAGCGGAGTTAGAAGCCGCCTCAGAGGGCGAGCGTTCACCGGAACTTGACCAACTCGTCGAACTCGCCAGGCTGAACGAGGAAAATATAAAGCCGTTACGCGCCCTGATGGAAGCACCACCTGAGCCGACCGCTACCCCTACACCGGAACCAACCGCAACCTCTACGCCCGAACCGTCGCCTACGCCTACGCCGACCGATACACCCACGCCTACACCGACCCCTGAGCCGACCGACACTCCAACGCCGACTCCAACCCCGACGATTACACCAACGCCGACCCCTGAACCCATAACGGATTTGACGCTCCGTTGGACATTCCAAACCGGCGCGTCTGGTAGCGTCGCTACCACCGCATCTAATGCGGATTTAACCGTACGCGACGGAGTAGTTTACGCGGGTTCAAAAGACAACAAGATCTACGCCATCTACGCATCATCGGGCCAAGAAAAATGGTCTTACAACACGGGCAGTGATGTCACAAGTGGCGGAGTATTAAGTGCAGACGGAGCGATCCTCTATTTCGGTACCGACCACACCGGATTCTTCGCCCTAGACACTGATGATGGATCGAGGCGTTGGTGCTACCGATGCGATGAGGATGATCGGAGCGACTCGTTTGAAACAAAGCCGACGATCTATGAAGACATGGTGATCGCCCCAGCAAATGGTCGTGTCTACGCCTTCAACGCGGATAGAACGAGCGAAGACGAGGGTAGACTGCTATGGGCAAACCCGAGGATCGGTCAAGACCCTGAAGATTGGCGATTCATAGAAGCTGGTACCGCACACCGGGATGCGTTCTACATTGGGAATGGCCAAGCGGATAGCGACGGTACGTTGCACGGTTTCCATACGGACACTGGTGGACGCAACGGGAATGCTCGGTTGCGCGGGACGCAAATGCCCTATTGTCAAGAGGACGAAGACTGTAGAGGCGGAGGCGAGGATCTTGAGCCTTTGCGAACCGCTGTCGTGCGAAACGGTCCCGATATCTACTTTGGCAACGACGCGGGTGAGCTTATCCAATACACCAGCAATACCATTAGCTGGGTCTTTACCACAGCATCGAAGCGCAACGTACGGGGAGACATCGCCGCAACGGAAGAGATCGTGGTTTTCTCGGATCGTTCAGGTGCGATCTACGCCGTAAACCCAGATCGGGAAGAAGCAACTAAGAGAACCTCCGGCACCGGCAAAAAACCGGAACGGCTATGGGTGGAGTCTACCGAGGAGCGAAGATGGATTGCTGGAGGCCCGGTGATCAGCGGTGACTACGTTTACGTCATTGACAGTCACGGGCTCCTATACATGATTGACCTGGAACGGGGTGATACCCAATACACGTTGGACCTCTGGCCGGGCGATGATCCGTGTGTGTCTTGCAGGTCAACCCCAGCCATCGAAGACGACATGCTCTTCGTCGGCACTCAAGAAGGCACTATCGTGGGTGTTCAACTGCCGATTTACTCCGATTAGGGCAAAGATTGTACGGTGCCGGAAACCGGCTTCGAACGCAGTGATAAACTCCGCAACGGAGCCGCAGACCGCGGCGTCCGACCGAATCTAATTCTCAATCGCTGAATCAATCGAACGGTGTAACGCCCCATGAAATCATTCGCACAAGTTCTCGACCTCAAAGACGATCCCGCGATCATCGCCGAATACGAGGAGTACCACCGCAATGTATGGCCTGAGGTGCTGGAAGCGTTGAAAGGCATCGGCATTGAACGTATGGAGATATTCCGCATCGGAAACCATCTGTTCATGTATTGCACCGCCCCAGACGACTTCGATCCGAGCCGCGACTTCCAAAGCTATACCTCGACCAAACGGGCGGAGGAGTGGAATGACCTGATGATGACTTACCAGCAAAAAGTTCCAGAAGCTGGACCAAACGATTGGTGGGCTCCGATGTCTTTGGCGTTCGACTCTAAGTGGTTCGAGTAACGGTTGGATTGGTTTAGGGGGTTGAACCGCACAACACTATGTCCAAGGACGAGCCGGCTACTGCCGCCGAGCTAACGGAATCAATCGTAGAAGCAATCGAGACTGCGGAAGCGTTGGCACTGACTTCCGTTGCCCGTGGGGACTTCACCCAATCTGAGGTCATTTCCGAACGATTGCCGCCGAATCTCATGCAGGCGAAGTTGTACGCAGAGATTAGTATGACTTCCGTCCCCGAGATCAGGAGCGGGATAGCAGAAGCCACCGCCGTCGCATCGGATTTGGCCGATATGGACTCCAAATACTCCCCGTTGCTCAGCATGTTGCGAAGGTTGCGGGAAGCGGTATCGAGGAATCTTTCCTAATCACATCGGCCATGGCGAATCAAGTGGATGTGGAGATCGATTTCAGGGCAGCCGTGGCTTCAACCGCTAATGTCAAGTTGATTCGGCAAGCTGTTGCAAACATCCTGCGCCGAGAAGGGTTCGTCGAAGACAGATCCGTATCCGTTACGGTCTTGTTGACTGGTGACGAACAATTGCACAGGCTCAACCGTGAGTTCGCAGGCGAGGATCACGTAACCGATGTGCTTTCTTTCGAGAGAGATGCTGGAGCACCGTTCCCGAACGGGGATGATTCACTCGTAAACCAGATTGGCGACATCGCGATTTCAGTACCCCAAGCCGAACGCCAAGCAATCGAGAAACAAATTCCGTTCGAACGCGAGTTAGCGATGTTGGCAATTCACGGAACGCTTCATTTGCTCGGCTACGATCATGCTACGCTCGAAGAGGAGCGCGTGATGTTCGGCAAGACCGACGATGCGCTTGGCGAGGTATTCGAAGCGGACGCCTAGTTCCCTACCGTTTATTACCGTTATCTGCTGTGCAGAAACACGGGAGCAAGCATCTGGTCCACTGGCACAAAGCCGTCTGTGAGCATAATCGGGTCTTCTTTGTGGAACCAGCGGAGAAAGACGTCGTCTGGCATGAAACGAGTTATTGGGTCGTGCCAACCAACGGCTTCATTGGCTTCCACCAGGTCCTCAAAGGATATCGGCGTCGACGAACCAACGACAACATAGGTAACGTTGGTCCGTTCGTCTTGTTCCCACAAATCATCGTCCCTCAGCACATATACGTAGTCAAACGTGTGCTGCATGGTGTTGACATAGGCACGCAGGAACTGACCAATTTCTATGTTGTCAACGATATTGACGATGTAGATTCCATCTGGGTTAAGTAGTTCCTTGACCTGTTGATTGAATTCATGGGTGGTGAGTTGATAAGGCACAGAAAAGTCATTGAACGCGTCGCCGACAACCATGTCGTAGGTGCCTTTGTCGAGCTCCCGCGCCTTCATCCGCGCATCTTCGTGATAGCTGACGATGTTTGTATTCAAGGGCAGCCAAAGGTACTCGTGAGCGATTTGAGTGACGACGGGATCGATCTCGACGACTTCGACTTCCCAATCTCGGTATCGGTGCTCGATGAGCCGAGGCATCGTGTATCCACCGCCTCCGATGAACATGACCTTCGGCGTCTCTTGCCGATATTCTTGCAGCGCCACAAAGTCGGCAGTGATCTTCTCGTACCCGTATACGAGGAATGACGGATCATCCTTGGCGACGTAACTGTGCAAGAGCTGGTCGAGAGTCAACGTTCTGACAGTTTGGTCTTGGATAGTACGCTCGCGGACCTTGATACAGAAGTAGTTACTCTCTTCGTCGCAACCTGATTCCACCCAATCATCGATGTCTTCATAGGTGAAACTCAACAAGATGGCCACTAGCGAGACAACCACTGGCAACACAACCGGCAACTTCCCTCGGATCTTCCATAAATCCCCGAAGAACAACGCCATCGCGAATAGCACGATCGCCACAGCCAAGACTATTGGGCGAGTGCCTATCCATTGGATGAGGACGAATCCGGTGAGAAAAACACCGAGGATTGAACCAGCGGTCGAGACAGCGTAAAACCTGCCCACGATGTCGCCAGTTCTCGATAGTTCTTGCAGTTGCAGCTTGATTACTATCGGCGTCACCATTCCCAAGATCAGGCTGACAGGTAGGAACAGAACCGCGGTCAATGTCACTATGCGCGGTAGCAGCGGCAGATCGCTGACAACATCGCCGGCAATGGATATCAGCGGCAATATGACGACCGTGAAAGCACCAGAAACGAACAGTATCAAACCAAGGGTCTGGCGCGACGGGTACTTGTCAGCAACGAGTCCGCCTATGTAGTTGCCGACGCTGATGCCTGCCAGCACCACGCCGATGATGCTGGTCCACGTGTACAGAGACACTCCGATGACCGGAGCGAGGATTCGCCCTGCTACGATCTCTAGAATGAGGGTGCAAGCACTAGCGACAAAGACTATGAGATAAGGAACGACTGATGTAATCGGTGCGAGACGGTCTCTCATATTCGCTCTATCTAACCTTTCCGGCACGTTTGTAGACGGGTATCAAGTTGACGCATCCCAGATCTTGCTAGCAGGGATAAGGATACTTGGATTTCGGGCACTGTCGAATCGTCAGACGTTTCGAATCGGGTCGAAAAACCTCAATACTCGGTCGGCGAAACGCTCTGGAAACGAACTGTGCATACCATGTCCCGAGTCTTCCCACTTCTCGTACTCGGCTCGCGGCAGCAGCTCCATCGCTTTCTCCGCCTCATCATCGAACAATGCCGATCCGAGCGACGGTTCGGCTTGCAGAAGAAGCCCCGGCGCTTGAGCTCGTTGAAGCAAGTCCTCCGATCGCCAATTGCTTCGCGCTCGACCGCTCAAGGTGGTTCGGAATACATCGGGATCCATAGCCATCAGCTTTTCGGCGCGGTCTTGAGAACCTGCGTCATCATAATCCGGATTAGTTTCCTTAACATGGGCGAGAACCGTGGCGAAATCGGGGTTGGTGTCCAAGACTTGGAGGGTTACCGTGAATCTGAGGCGGAACTGGTTGCCCTCCCATCGCTGGTGAACAAATAGTGGAGGATCCTCGTAGACCGCGCCACGCACCAGATCGGTACGTTCTGCATTTAACCCCAAAGCGGTTACCCCGCCGAGGGAGTGCCCAACTACAAACACCGATTCGCCGATAACACCCTCAATGAATTCCATTTGGTCCAATGCGTATTGGCGCCATCGATAATCGTTGTTCACCCATGAAGACTTGCCGTGACCGCGAAGATCTACCGCGTAGACATGCCAATCAGACGTGAAAAACGGCAAAACCGAGTCCCAGTCCTCCCAGCGACCGCTTATACCGTGTAGCAGCAGCATCGGCGGACCATTATCCGGCCCCACCGCATAGTTGATATGGCGGTCGCCGATCAGCAATTTCGACTCGCGCATTTCTTCGGTGCTCTTAGATTTCATAAGCGAATATCGATCCTATGGTGGTGGATTTGGACTACCAAATGATATCTTTGAGGCGTGCAGGCACATTCACCTCGAAAAGCCGCTTCGCGATACGAGCATTCAGGCAAAAGTATGCCTAGCAAGTTAAGAGCCGGTTCATTCAACCACGATCACTTCGCCTTGCCGGAAGTGATCCAACGCGTCTTCGTTTACTTCGATGCCCAAACCCGGACCTTCAGGAACATCGATGTATCCGTTTGATTGCCGGAAGAATGGATCAGTCAGCGCCTCTCTAACCGGGTGTGATGTCTGATCAAACTCAGTGACTGGCTCGTTAACGAACGGTTCCTTCGGATGCGCCGGCGGTGCCTGAGATATCGTCGCAAGAGTGTGGAGTATGGCCGCGAGGCTGATGTGGGTGTTGAAGAAGTGCGGTAAAAACCGTACGTTGAACGCCTCGGACATGTCAGCGCACAGCTTGAGTTCAGAGATGCCGCCGACATTTACAACTTCGGGTTGGATGATGTCGAATATCCGTCGTCCCAGAAGATGCGCAACATCGCGATGAGTGCTCGCAGATTCTCCGCCAGCAGTCGGCACCGGCGACTGAGACGTGATCAGCAGGTTATCTTCCAGCGATTGCGAACTCGTAGGTTCTTCAAACCACGTCACGTCGAAATCCGCGATCCGTCTAGACATCGAAATCGCCGTCATCGGATCGTACGCCTCATTCGCGTCAACCATTATCCGAATGTCGTCTCCGACAGTGCGGCGCAGAGCCCCAACGCGGTCAACATCCTCCGCAAACGTGAAACCGCCTATCTTCATCTTCATCCCGATAAACCCGGCTTCAGCATATCCTTGCGCTTCGTTGAGCAGATCAGTCCATGCGGGATCGTTAATGTCGGCTTCGGTATAGAAAAGACCGGTTGCGTAGGTACAGACGCGGTCTCGAACCTTTCCACCAAGCAGTTCGTAGACTGGCACACCACGAGCCTTGCCCACCAGGTCGTGTAAGGCAATATCGATCGCGCTGGCGGTCTTGGATGCTAGACCACCATATCCACCGCTTTGATAACGCGGGTTGATGATCGATTGCCAGATGCTCCCGAAATGCGCGGGATTCTTCCCGATCACACTCGCGGCTATCCCGGCGATTGCAGAAGCATCTCCGCCAGTTTCCCCCCAACCGTACGTCCCGTCGTCAGCGATGACGCGCACCGCAACAGTCCCCCTATGCGTCTTCCATTGCATCGATGACTTGTACGGCGCGGCCACCTTGCCGTTTAGTTGGTGAAGTTCGATTCGTTCAATCTTCATAGCAGTACACGTTGGATTCCTTCGGGACAGATGCGATAAGCGTAAAACGGCGTTGCCATCCAAGCCATCGCAACCATCGTACGCTGATTGTTCGAGCTGTGCGGAGGGTGCCGAATAGAATTATGCCCCTAAAATACGCACATCAAACTCCAACTCGAGGCGAGGAAATCATGGCATCACAGTCCAGCAACGGCAGCATCTCTAAGAACCGCGGTGTCTTCTCGATACCCGTTACCCCGTTCAACGAAGATGGCAGCGTCGACTATGAGTCTTTGCGCCGTTGCGTCTCATACTGCGTTGAAGCCGGCGCGCACGGCATCGTGATGCCGGTAAACGCGAGTGAAGGACCTCGGTTGACCGACGAAGAACGCGACGAGGTACTGCGAGTCGGAGTCGCCACAGTCGATGCCGCAGTCCCGGTTGTGGCTGGCGCGAGCGGGATATCGATCGAACACTGCGTCGAAAGAGCGCGTGTAGCCGTGGAGTGCGGAGCTGACTCGATCATTGCAATGCCTGCAAACGGTATGGGCGGCGGTCAGGAGACGATAGACCTCTACGGAGCCTTATGGGATGCCACCGAATTGCCCGTATGGCTCCAAAACAACAAACCACCCACCGGTCCGACAATTCCCACGCCTACGATCATCCGGATCATTGAAGAAATCCCCGGAGCACGACTGCTGAAGGAAGAGAGTCTGTTACCCGGTAACGTGATGACTGCGGTATTGGAAGCGTGCGCCGACAAAGTGGAATCGATCATGGGCGGCATGGGCGGACGTTTCCTTTTGGCCGAGTACCGCCGCGGCGGCGCAGGAACGATGCCAGCCGGACATATCACCGAGGCACACGTCGCGGTATGGGAGGCGTTGGAAGCAGGTGGATTGGACGAAAACGGTCAGCAAGTAGTGACAGAAGAAGCGCGAGCACTGTTCAATCGAATACTTCCCTCGCTGAACTTCGAATTCTTCTTCGGCGTTACCACCTACAAACAAGCCTTCTGGCGAAGAGGCATCATCAAAACACCGGTTACACGCCAACCCGGCTCGAAACCATTCGATCGTTACGACGGCGAGGAACTAGACACCATCTTGAACGAGCTGTCAGACCTACTGACTTGGCGGGGCTGAGAGGCCGAGTTCAGAACGTTATGGACAGCGATAGTAAAGGTCACGATTGGCGATCGTGGCTGAAAATAAATTGCGCGTGGTTATTGCTGGTCGCGTTGCTGATCTTTGTTGGTGCGCTTATCTTCATCGGCATCGGAATCTATAACTCGATCAATGACGAAGTCGGTTTGCTTCGTCAACAAATCGAAAGGGCCCAAAATCAGTTCGATCACGCATTGGACAACAACGACCGAGCGCTAGAGCTGTATGACGAAATACTCGTCGATTTCGATGTCAACAAACGCGCGCTCAACGACCAACTGGCTCGCGCAATTGAACGCAATGACGAAGCTCTAAAACTGTACGACGAGATGTTGGACAAGGCGGAAACGGCCATCGCTGAAGCGGAAAAATTGCCCTCTGATCTACAGAGTTTCCGTATCGAAGTTGCCCGCCTAGCGGTCGAGACGTACAAGCTGAACAATGAGATCGGGTTGGTCCAGCAAGACGTGCGGACTCTCGGTCGAGAGATAGTCGAAGTTGCGAACGACATCGAAGATTTCCGCGACGTCCTCAGCCAAGTGCTTGAGGCAGTTGCCGTAGCTCGATGATCGAGATGTCCCTGACGCTATCGAGCACCGAGTCGTAACGACTTGGCGTACCACACAACTCCAGCAACGATCGTTAATCCGAGGATAAGCAATAGCGTAGCCAGGTTGCGAGAAGGCGCGGAACCGCCAGTAACCGGCAGCTCAACCACGCGTACCTCCACCACAACCTCCGGCGTCGGTGGCAGTGGCCCCGGTGCTCCCTCCAGACCGACCGCCAAGATGCTCGGAACTGTGCCCACGAACGCACACAACTTCAAACCAGTGTCTTGGACCCTTGTCCCCGAGTTCAAGACCGTTTGAGTCAAGCCCTCAGAGTCCGTCGCTATCACAGTCATCGAATCGATATTTGCGAAGAAATGCTGGGGTATCGGCAAGCACGCTAGAGGCGGGTTTCGGAACCTGAATGCAGGCGAAGGCGTTTTGCCATTCTCATCAACCGCGTCGATGATGAAGTAATTGCCGCTGAGCGTGTATCGGTGATGCGTCATGCCAGCATTCGAGGCCTCACCTCCCTTGGACATTCGCACGCCAACGATGTACGCGCTGGGTACATCACCAGGCACCGCAATGAACGAATGATCCTCGCTAATGATTGAGCCGCCTTCTTCAGGCGTGAACACTTCATATGTGTTGCCGTCGGAGTCCGCTAGCACCGCTGGTATCGGACCGCGAGGGTTGACCGGAGCCGGGTCCACTGCGTTGGCCGGTTCGTATATCAACGCGACGGCAACGAACGCGGAGACTGCCACAAGTGTCAACATGCCCCCGATCCGTTTGGGGGTAGTTGCAGTGATAATGCTGAGATTTCGCATGGTGAACACGGAATTTCGATCGATTTCTGTGCCGATCAAGCAAATCGACACCTATCGCCTTTTCAATTGATGAAATTCTAACGCCCAAATTCAAACGCGAATCCCACGACGGATCGCGGAGGTTATTGAGGCTGTCGCATTCTGAATCTCGTCGCCAAACGCATTTCGCGGGGTTATTCGTTACGTGTAAACTGAAAAACACGACTCAACCGCTAATTCGTACGATACAAGCGGCACACGAAGCTGGAAATGGCGACCACCCAAACACTCGTCCCTCAAACCCCGAAATCTACGCGGCCTTCAAGCCGGAACGGATACCAGCGCTCGTTAACTAATCTGATGAAGGAGGTACAGAGTTACCTCCCCCCAGACGAGATTGAATTTATCAAGGCCGCGTACGAGTATGCTTACTTGGCTCACGACGGCCAGACGCGCAAGTCGGGCGAGCCTTACATCATCCATCCCATCAGCGTTTCGTTGCGACTGGCGCAATTGGCTCTGCCTTCCGACTTAATCGCAGCTGGTCTGCTCCATGACACCGTCGAGGACTGCGGAATCGAGGTGGACGACATCCGGAAAGAGTTCGGCGACAGCGTGGCACTCCTCGTTGACGGAGTCACGAAGTTGAAGCAGATCGAGTTGGCCGCTTCGAGTGGCGGGTCGAGACAGCGCCGACACTTCGTTGACCGTAAACAGGAGCGAATCGAAAGCCTCCGCAAGATGTTTGTAACCGCCGGCGAAGACCGCAGAGTCCTGCTGATCAAGTTGGCTGACCGTATGCATAACATCGAGACGTTGCGCTACCTGAAAGCGGAACAGCAGGAGCGCATCGCCCGCGAGACCATGGACATTTACGCTCCGTTGGCCGATCGACTGGGCATGAACGATTGGAAATGGCGCCTGGAAGACAAAGCCTTTTACTACCTTGATCACAAGGAATACCGCACGATTTCAGGTCTTGTGAAACGCAAGCGGCGTGAACGTGAGGCCTACACGAACCGAGCCGTCAAGATTCTTCAAGAAGCGATCATCAACCAGAACAACATCGAGGCATCGATAACCGGGCGTGCCAAACACCTCTTCAGCATCGCGCGTAAGAAGAAGCGCTACGAGGAGCTGGGCAGAACATTTGACGAGATAAATGACCTGATCGCCTTGCGGGTTATCACGCAAAACACCGCCGATTGCTACAACGCTCTGGGTGTCGTTCACGGCTTGTGGCCGATGATCGAAGGCACCTTTGACGACTACATATCGAAACCCAAATCCAACGGCTATAGCTCGTTGCACACCACCGTCCTCGGGCCTGACAATACTCCGCTGGAGGTGCAGATCCGATCGCGTGATATGCACGAGGTTGCGGAGCAGGGGTTCGCCGCTCACTGGGCCTACAAGCAAGGCGGCAATAACGAGGGCGACAGAGATTCTTCCGATCGCACTATGTCTTGGCTGAAAGACATGTTGTCACTCACGGGCGATGCGGAAGATGGCGATGATTTCATCGATCACGTCGACGAATCGCTCAGCACAGACCGAATCCAAGTCTTCACCCCGGCCGGCGATGTGATCGAACTTCCGCCCGGCGCAACGCCCTTGGACTTCGCGTACCGGATTCACACTGAATTGGGACACAGCACCGTTGGCGCAGTAGTCAACGGCAAAATGGTGCCGCTCAACACCGGGTTGATGCCGGGCGATGTCATAGAGATACGAAAAGCGCGCGCGCCACGCGGACCGAGTCTCGATTGGCAGGACACCGAGAAAGGTTATTTGGTAACCAACAGCGGCCGAGCCAAGGTTCGGCAGTGGTTCAGCCGCCAAGCCCGCGAAACTAACCTGCAACAGGGACGACAGCAACTCAAGCGAGTTGTAGACCAGCTAAACCGTATGGGACACTCCGTCGACACGGAGGAGATTGCCGATCTGATGGGCTACACCTCTACCGAAGAGCTGATTACCGATCTTGGCAAGACTCGACAGCAACCATCCATCATCGTCCGAACGGTCGTCAAGGCGATCGACGATAACCGCCCCGAAAACGTCATCGCGGAACAGCTAGCCGCTGGCGAACGCGAAGCCAACAAAAAGGGCGTTTCCGACCTCGCAAAAGGCGTGGTCGTGATGGGATTGCCCGGCGTTCAGGTCAACTTCCCGCGCTGCTGCAATCCGGTTTACGGCGACGATATCGTAGGTTACCTGACCCGAGGCCGGGGCGTCTCGGCGCATCGTGACAACTGCCGAAACCTCCGCAACGCTATCGATCATGATCGCCTTGTCGAAGTCGCATGGGGCCACATGTCCGGCACCTATCCGGCGCGCCTGCGAGTCGAAGGTTCGGATCGCATCGGATTGATACACGATTTATGCGGCGTAATCCGCGATGAACGCATGAATCTACACAAAATGGCCTCCGGTGAGGACATAGGTCGGGGCAGCACACGGATCGACTTCACCGTCTACACCAGCGGTTTAGAGCAATTGGCGAGGCTCTTTGACCGCTTGGAAGCAGTCCGAGGCGTGTCATCCGTAATGCGCATCCACTGAAACGCGTCGGCTCCGTCGCGGGTTGCGCAACGCTTATATAGAATCAAACGCGTTAGAACCTCAGACAGGTTCAACGCGGCAACTTCGTCAAGAAAGGTCCCAAATGCCTGCAGCCAAATCAATGCGCGTTCAGCGTCGCCGAGCGGCGCGAAATCGATCCGTGCGTTCCTTCGTGCGGACGCGCGTCGCGGCCGCACGTAGCGCGATCGACCAGTCACCATCCGACGAAGCGACAGCCGAGTCCCTCCGAGCGGCGATCAGCGCGTTGGATGTTGCCACCCGAAAAGGCGTCATTCATCGCAACCAATCCTCCCGCAAAAAGAGCCGGTTGACCAAGCGCCTCAACAAAGCTCTCGCGAGCTGATGCTCCCGAATCAAGGTCCTCCCCTTTCCCCTCTGGGGGAAGTGCCGAAGGCGATGGGGGCCGACCAACATCACCATCACGACGACGCGTCAGACGAACACGTCCACACACATGGCACCGTCTCGTACGACGAGCCGCAATCGCGTTACAAGTGGCAAATACATCACCCCTTCGAAGACATCCACCACCGCGCGGCGATCGAGGTCGCACCTTGGTCGGGGTTGCTACCACGTTGGCGGTTCATCATCCCATCCGATTACGAAGGATTGGTTAGATGGGGTGTAGGTCCACCCGGCGCTACGGAGATCAGCCTCGAAGCCGTACGACGACCGGTACGTCACGGACCCGTTCAACTAACTGACGGGCCAGAGGTAGAGTGGCTCGGCGGCCACAACCCGCTGTCCAACTCACTGAGCGCATACATCGTCATCGACGGCGACCCTCCGCACTACCTCGCCTTTGGACAATCCGAAGAACCCGAAGGCCCACCCACATCGCTCGAAGGCATCTACTTCGCCGCACACCACGAACCACACCCGCACTAGAGACCTTTGTTCCTCCCCTTTTTGCGAAGCAAAAGGGGGGACGCTGCGAGCACAGCGAGGCGCAGGAGGTTCATACACTCCCTTGATGCGCTGATAGACTTTCTGCCACACTTGCGATCACCTGGAGGCGAGGATGACCGAAACGGTCCAATGTGATCTCCGCATTAACGGTGGACAGCTCCTAAACACCGACACCGCGACGCTTGCCCAAGGCGACATCGCCGTTAAAGGCGATCAAGTAATCGCGATCGAAAACGTCCCCGAAAACCACGTCGCAACCCGCACCATCGACGCCTCCGGCCTAGTCGTAACCCCCGGGATCATCGACCTCCATACCCACGTAGCAGGCGGACTCCGTCGCTCTTCGCCATACGTCGAAGACATGATGCAAGACGCCGACCTCGCAGGCGTCCATTCAGGTGTCACGACCCTCGTCGACGCCGGATCCTGCGGCATCTCCAACATCGGCGGCCTAGTCAACCACGTCATCCCAAACGCCAAGACCCGTGTCCTTGCCCTCCTCAACGTCGGCTCCCTAGGCGTCAACCGCATTCCCGAAGTAACCTCCGCTCTCGACATCGAACATGATGAGGCAGTCGCAACGATCGATGCGAGGCGCGACATCATCATCGGAGTAAAGGCCAGAATGGTCTCACCCGGCATCTCCGAACTTGGCATGAACCTTCCGAAAGCAGCTAAAGCTATCGCAAACGATGCCGGCGTGCGCCTGATGGTCCACGTTGGCGATACTACCGGGCAGTCAGATGAAGCCCTGAATGCCGCGCCGAAAATCCTCGCTGAACTACTCACCGAAAACGACATCGTGACTCACTCTTTCAGTGGCGCAAGGGGCGGACTCCTTTCTTCCCCTTCCCCCTCTGGGGGGAGTGCCGCAGGCGATGGGGGCCGGACACTCCTCCGCGAAGCACTCGACGCCCGCGCCCGCGGCGTAAAGTTCGACATCGGAGTCGGAGGCAAAAACTTCTCCTTCGACGCCGCGAAACGAGTTCTAGACGGCGGCCTAATACCCGACACCATCAGCTCCGACGTAACCCTTCAAAGCCGATATGTCGGCACCTCCTTCTCGCAGATGGACTGCATTGGCAAAGTCATCTCCCTAGGCATCACACTCGAAGACGCACTCGTCATGTCGACGCGCAGCCCAGCCGCCGTCCTTTCATCTTCCCTTCCCCCGCTTCTCGGGGAAAGGGCCGAAGGCGATGGGGGTTTCGAGCAAATGCTAGGCTGCATGGCCCCCGGCACCCAAGCCGACCTCACCATCCTCCGCATCCACGAAGGCGAATGGGAATACATCGATGGCGACGGCCAAATCAACATTGGCCCATACGCCCTCGAACCCGTCTCATGCATCCGCGCCGGCCAAGTCATGCCCATAGACTATGGCCCCAGAGAAGGCGGTTGGCTACCCAACCGGAAACGAACATGAACAACCAAACAATCCTTGACCGCATCGCCGAACTCCCGCGCATCAAACTGGCACGACTCTGCACGCCATTCGAAGAAGCCGCAAGACTCCGAACCGCAATCGCCGAGTCGATGGATGCCGATGTTGACGCCGTCCCCCGTATCTTCATCAAGCGCGACGACGCCACTGGATTCGCATTCGGAGGCAACAAAGCCCGACACATGGAGTTCTTATTCGCTCACCTGATCGAGCGAGGCTTCGACACCGTCGTCAACATCAACCACTATCACTCCAACCAAGCCCGATTCGTCGCCGCGTCCTGCGCCAAAATGGACATGAGGTGCCATATGGTGGCAGTCGATATGGTTGACGCGCCAGTGATCGGCAACCTCCTTATCGGCCATCTCACCGGTGCCGAGATCCACCGCATCCCCGGAGAATACTCCCGCGAAGTTGCAGAAAAACTCGTCGCTGATGAGAACGACGCTGGACGAAATGCCACCATCCTCTCCGACAACGATTTCTCCGACATCGCCGGCATGATCGGATTTGTCGAAACAGGCGTCGAATTAAGTGCCCAAACCGAGGATGCAGGCGTGGGCGATGTGCCCCTCCGCATGTGGGGCCTAGTCGGACGCTCCATCGCGGGACTGCGACTCTACGCCCGCAACACTGGCAAAAACTGGACTGCATCAGCAACCGCATACTCACACACCCAGCCCGATTCCTACGAAGCCGTATACATCGACCGCTCAACCCGCGTCGCTGAACTCCTAGGCCTAGACACCGCACTCGAACCTAACGACCTCGACACCATAATCGGCTACACCGGCGACGACTATGGCATCCCTACCGAAGGTGTATTCGAAGCCATCCACTTGGTCGCAAAAACCGAGGGCATCATCCTCGATCCCAACTACACCGGCAAATCCATGTCCGCCCTCATCGGCGAAATCCGGGCCGGAAACGTAGATCCCGACGTGCCCGTAGTCTTCGTCC